>CALBGF010000036.1 GCA_937893635.1 uncultured Mollicutes bacterium
CCTATACGGGATTCGAACCCATGAATGCATGCGTGAAAGGCATGTGAGTTAAGCCTCTTCTCCAATAGGCCAAAAAAATGGCGCTTACTGTAGGACTCGAACCTACGACCGATCGGTTAACAGCCGATAGCTCTACCGACTGAGCTAAGTAAGCGTGTTTTTTTGCTTAACTATCGCTAAGCAAAAAGAATAATATCATAGATAAAAATAAATTTCAACAATTATTTAACAAATTATTAAAGTTTTTTTTCAATTGACTTTAATACATCTTCAACAGTCTTGAAACTCATTAATTCTTCATTACTAAATTCAACACCATATTTTTCTTCAATATCCATAATTAATTCTACTAAGTCTAAAGAATCTAAGCCTAAAGCTTTTAATTCCATATTAGGATCGATATTGTCTACTTTTACTTTTTCAGCAAACATATTTTTAATTTCTTCTAGTTTGTTCATCTTGTAATCACCTCAACTTCAAAATTATTATACCACATAAGTTTTTTTTGTAAAACTAAATAAAGAGGATTAATGAAAATCCCCTTTATTACTGCTTACTATTTACTGCTTGTTTTTGTGATAGTTTCACTAGCTCTTTCAGTGATAGCGCTATTGGCGGAATTAAATATTGCTTGATAACTAGCAACTAATCCACCAAAGACCATTAATACTAAAAGTACACCTAAAATTTGACCTTTAAGTTCTCCCATGTTTTGCTCCTTTCTATTCTATATATCCAATTACTATAGTGCGACTTACTTGAATGAGATATTCTCTATTATCAAAAAGTCCAGTATAGGAATGTAGAATGCTAAATGAAATAAAATCTCCAAACCCAACATTAGCAGAAGTTTCATTTTTAAAATCGACATAATATGTATCTTCAACATATTGAATTAGTTCATCAGTTATCTTGCCTTCTTTCTGGATGACAAAAGAAATTTGAGTTGCTATATTTTCTAAAGCGATATATTTAGATTGAATAAATGAGGCATCACCTAATAACATAATTAATGGTATTGTTATTAATAATGCTAATATATTTCCTAAATTAGATGCCATCCAACATACCTCCTATTATGCTTACAATGCCTATGATTATAATGATTGTGATAATTGCGGCTCCTACAACTGGTAACAAATTTAATGAATCATAACGACTATTTATATTCTTTATAATCTTCTGCTCATTATCTTTTTTTAATTGTGAAAATAGTGGCGTAAATCTAGAAATATAGGTAATATCAGTACCATTTTCAACCATTAGATATAATGAAATCATTACTTGCTGTATTAATGATGAACTAAAATTATTGGCAAATGTAATAAAAGGTGTAACAGATTTATCTTCATCAATATCCGCTAATAGAGTTATAAATAACTTATTTAAATTATCATTACATATTTCTAGTATTTCATTAATTGATTGATAAACATTATATCCATTACTTAAATATGTTTGGATGTAGTTCATAGTAGTAACAAATTCATTCTCAAGTGATTGTTTGTAACTAATTATTCTTTTGTCATAATTAATATTAAAAATGTATAGTATTAAAAATATGGCTAGAAAAGTAAATAGTATTAATTTAATATTTTTAAAATAGATAGCAAAAAAGACAATTAAGCAATTAACAATAAAAATTGTTAAAACTATTTTAGTTATTTCTTTTTTGTAATTTAAATTAAGATTTATAATTTTATTTTTTAGTTTTTTCATAGTTTATTATCTCCAAAGAGTTAAAACAGTTTTTAAGCAATAAATGAATAGAAAATAGTTCAAAAATAAAGAAAAATATAATGCCATATATGAATAAATTGCTTTTTGCCATCATTACAAATACATTAGTTAATCCAAAACGGCAAAACACGATAATAGCGGTAGAAAAGCCCCATAAAATTGAACACTCGTATATTTTTCTAGTGTTAATTGCTTGTAAAGTGGAAACAATTTCGACATTACGCCTTAATTCTTCACGTAATAATTCTGTCATCTTTAAAAAATTGCCACCATTATTGATATACAAATGTAAAATGTTTAAGAAAACTTGATAATTAGGAAAACTAAAATATGATTCTAAACTCTTAAGGTTTTCATAGTTATCAATTGAAACTAGTTTATTTAATTCTTTTTTTAATTGTTTACTAACTTGTAATGAAGTATCTTGATATGCTTTATCTAATGAGTTTGAGATACTTAAACTAATTGAAAAGGTATTAATAAAGTTGTTACATTCCTTAGTCTTTTGTATAAAAGTAAAATATTTTTTAAATTTGATATTAACATATAACGAATATAAGAAAGTAAAAATAGTGAAAATACCAGCAAATACATAATTATTTAAAGTAAAATAGATTAAAATAAAGACAATAAAGCTAATTATTAAACCGATAATCATCGTTATTATTACCCTCCTTAGTATCATAAATTACTTTTAAAGATAAATCGCTTTTAAACACACCAATTTGATCAATGTAACGAATTAATACGCCATTTTCATATTTGATTGCTACATGCACTCCAATATCAAATGCACTATATATTTCATTCATTAAAATTGAAGAATCAATAGAATTGTTTGTGCTTTGCATAATCATTTGTAATATTCTTGATGGCGTAGTTTCTAAATTTTTAGCGTGAATAGTGGTAATTAGAGGATGACCAGTTAAAATAGAACGAATTATCGGATACATTTCTTTTCCGCGTGCTTCGGTAATTATTGTCCAATCTGGATTAAATCTTAGTGAATTGCTAATTAAATCATCTAAAGTACAATAAGAAGAATGAGCATCATATTGCCAGTATGTTATATCCATATTGCTGCTATCAATTCCTATGAGTTCAGAAACATTATCAATGACTATAATTCGCGAATTTCTATCGCAAAATGTCAATAAATGTTTTTGTAATTCAGTTTTTCCTGAACCAGTTTCGCCACATATAACTATTGATTTCTTGTTTTGTATGGCTGTTTTTAGAAATGCAAAAACTTTATTAGGAGTTGTTGCTATAATCGTATCAGCATTTATGCCTTTACTTCCTTTTCTTAATGCAAATGTGGCACATTTTTCATATAATTTTCGACATATAGAACTATGTACTGCATTAAAACGATATTCTTGAATAGATACATCTAAGATTGGAGTAGTAAGTGAGAACATTTGCTCAGTTAAATTTGCTATTTGTCTAATAAAATTATTAGCATTTTCTGGAGATAATTTTATATTTGATTTGTGCTTGCCTTTGTTATCTTGATAATATATGTCTTTCCCATTATAAGAAATATCTGTTATTTTTTTATTGCCTAATAATGGCTTTAAAAATGAATTATTTATATATTCGTATGCTTTATTATACATAATTTTCTTCCAGACTTAATTTGTAACTTTTGTCATAAGTAAAAGTGACATTTACATTTACTTTTAATCGTACATTTACAGTTTTGCAAGCATAAGTACAAGGCGTTAAATCATTGTAATAAGAGTTAATATATAAATAAAAATTATCAGCAAAATCAGTCAAATTATAACTTAATGTTTTTGATAATACATTTGATAAAGTATGTAAATCAATGTAAACATCATCAAGACTATCATTAAGTGTAATAGAGTTTTCAAGTGATGATTTTAAAGAAGTATAAAATCTTTGATTAATGCTTTCTTTTGCTGTTATATTCATAAAATTATTAACTGAAAAAATTGTTATAGTAGCAACGAGAAAAAAGATAATCATTTTAATTTAACCTCGATTTCATTGTCATTTTGATAATTGTCACTTTCATCAATTTTTACACAATATTTAGAAGTTGAACAACTACCAATATATTTGTTTAATATATTTGTTGATTCAACATTAATATTTAGAGCTTGATAGCCAAGACTTTTGAATTGATAAATTGTTTTTAAATAAGAAGTTTTAGAATTCTTTGGAACAAAAATAGTGGTTGTGGGTATGAATCCATCTTTAGGAATACGACTTAATAAAAAAGTTTGGACATTATAATATAGTTTTTCATTAAGTTCCATTTGATAAGTATTTGTGTCAGTTTCTTTTAAAATGTAAGAAATCTTCACTACTTTATTTTCATCTTGTAATAATGGAAAATTATCATCTGCATCATCAATAATTAGCCATACTTCTTTTCTATCTACCACATTCTCTTTTGTATAAGAAGTTTTATAAGTTATTTTTAAATTATTAACATTGATATAAGGAAACGATCTAATTAATCTATTATCAAAAGAAAATCTAATATATTCACTATATCTTTTTTCATAGCCATCAGCTTGACATATTTGTAAGGCGCTATCTCGCTGATAAGTTTTAGATGTAGTGATAGTTTGATATGTATTTCTAGCAACATATAATACAAATTCTCGTACACAATAGAATGTATCACTTTGAGCAGTTATTGTTAAATATGCTTCATCTTCAATATATCCAGAACTTAAAGTAAATCTTCCAATATAACTGCCATTAACATTTACAACTTTTGTGCTAATGATTTTCGCAATGCCATCAGTTTTAGTTACAATTGCTTTAAATTCTACATCGCATTTTATACTAGAAACAAATGTGTATCTGATTGTATGAAGTCTCAGTGCTTCATTAAAAGCAGTTATTCTTATATTGGCAAAACGATTTTTCAGTGTGGTTTCTGTTCTTGAAATCATATTAATACTAAATAAAACAATTGCAAATAATTTTTTTATAAGCATATATTATAATATTTTAGAAACATCATCATTGCATGTTTCTTTTTACGATAGAAAGAACTACGAGAATACAAAGGAAGCCACCAATCTTTGTTTCGATAATAAAATTCATTGATAATAAATACTCTATCACTTTCATCAAGAGTAAAAAGTGCTTGCCTTACTTTAAAAAGTAGATACATGCTTTTGGCGTTACCACTACTAAAATAAGGATAATCTTCTTCTTTTAATAAAATACTATTACGAGCTAAAAAATTACTACTAAATGTTATGTTTCTAATTTTAATAAAAATATCATTAATATCTTTTTCCATACTTTTATATGATGCTCGCTTTTTATGAACACTCATTTTTTAACCTCCCATATAACATATAGTGAATAAAAAGATAAAAAGCGAAAAAAAAGTAAAAAATTTATATTTAAAGTGAAATGAAATGTTGTTATACTTACGATATAAAAAGTGAGGATTCATTATGATTTTATTAGTTGGTGCTTCCGCAAGCGGAAAAACAGAAGTTGCAAAGTTGTTAAATGCATTATATGGTATTAAAAAAGTTATTACTCATACTACAAGGCCAATAAGAAAGTCGGAAGAAAATGATGTTGATTATCATTTTGTTAGCAAAGATGAATTTTTAAAATTAAAAGAACAAGGAACATTTGTAGAAACAACACTATATAATGGTAATTTCTATGGCTCATCTAAAAAAGAAATTGCTGATGATAAAGTATTAATTGTTGATCCTAATGGCTTTAAATCTTTTTTAGAATTACATGACCCTCGTATTGTTACATTCTTTCTTGATGCAAATGAAAAAACGAGATTTGAACGTATGATTCTACGCGGCGATAGCGTAGAACAAGTTAAATCTCGTATTGCTAATGATGAAACAAAATTCCCAGAAGAATTAAAACATAAAACAAATTATCAAATTGATAGTGAAAATATGACCTTATTAGATATGACAAATAAAATACATGACTTATATATTAATCATTTAAAAAATCTTTAAGTTTTTGTTTGTTATAAGGCGGAAAATATAAATCGACTAAATAATAGTCATCAAACATTTCCATATTTTTAACATATCCTAGTTTCTTTAAGCGGTATATGTCTTTAAAAACTGGGATTTTTATTTGCTGATATTCCCAATTTTTACTTAACCTATCAAAGATAAGTTGCATAATTTGCTCAATATCTTCATCAGTATTTAAAGATACTAATAATTCGTTTTCTTTAGGAATAAAAGGAATATTCTTGCATTCATCAACTTTGTTATAAAGAATAATTTGTGGAATATTACTGGCATCAAGTTTAATTAAAATATCTTCAGTGACAAACAAATTATCCATGTAATAAGGACTAGAAACATCAACCACATTAATTAATAAATCAGCTTCTTTAATTTCTTCTAAAGTGGATTTAAAAGCATCCACTAACATAGTCGGAAGATGAGAAATAAAGCCAACAGTATCAGTTAATAAAAAACTAGGATAATTATATATGTCGATAAGACGAGTAGAAGTTTCTAAAGTAGAAAAAAGACGATCTTCTTCTAATACTTTTTTACTATTTTTGTTATTAGATTTAGAAATCAATTTATTAAGTAGTGTGGATTTTCCAGCATTGGTATAACCAACAATAGCCACAACCGGTAAATTAGTACGCATTTTGCGCGTGTTTTTTCTTTGAATAACTAATTCATCTAATTCTTTTTGCTTTCTTTTTAAAAGCATACGATACTTACTTCGATCTAAATCAATTTGTTTTTCGCCAGAGCCTTTATTATGGGCAGAACCGCCACTAGTGACTTGGGAATAATTAGCTTCTTTATTAACAAGGCGATTTTTTAAATATTTTAAGTTAGCAATTTCAACTTGTAGACGTGCTTCTTTACTTTTTGCCATAATTGAAAAAATTTGTAGAATAACGCCAGTTCGATCTAAAATTTCTACTTTAAAAATATGATGTAAAGTATCATATTGCGTTGGAGTTAAATCAAAATTACAAATGACAAGTTCAATATTCTCTGATTTAATTAAGCGATGTATTTCATCGATTTTTCCAGTGCCTAAATAACTATTTATATAAGGTTCACTCAAAACTTGTGAGGCGATGAAGTTAGGCATTATGCCTAAGGTAAACAAAAGATTAAGCATTTCTTTATGCTTATATGAAAATTCATTTTTATCAATAATTGCTTCAATTAATAAGACATTTTCCATATTATTTATTCATTAAGTCTAAATAGTCATCGTAAGTCATTTCTTTATCA
>CALBGF010000037.1 GCA_937893635.1 uncultured Mollicutes bacterium
TTACTCGTCTTATTGAATTTTTTAAAAATGATTCTAAAGGTCAGTTATGTTTTACTACACATAATTTAGAGCCAATTAATGTATTAAAAGATAATGCCCATTCATTAGATTTTATTTCTAATGATTCAAGAGTATATTCTTGGACTAAAGATGGTAATAAATCACCAATGAGCAAATATATTAATGGCTTAATACCATACTCACCTTTTAATGTAGAATCATTTGATTTTGATGTTTTATTAGATGAGGAATAGTCCTATGAAACAACTAATATTTGTTGTTGAATCTGATGCAAAAAATAAATCAGATAATCGTTATATAAATAAGTTAATTTTAGAAAGATATGATTTAACAAATAATGATGTAAAAATCCAATTTGTTAATATGGGAGGAAAATACAAATACAAAAACACTTCCACAACCACCCAAATAAGCAAATATATAAGGGATAATAAAAAATGACAAAATTTTGTTATATATTGTTTTGATACCGATAGGATTGATTGCGAACAAAATGACAAAATTGCTTTTAAGTTAGAAAAAGAATATTGTACTACGAACAATTTTCATTTAATTTGGTTTAATTATGATATTGAATATGTTTTATTAGGAAAAACTATTGAATCAAGTAAAAAAGAAAGAAGAATCTATTAAATATCAAAGAAAAACTATAATCATTTCTTATAATAAACTTTCTTGTAGAAATGAAAATCAAAAAGGTTATAGCAATATTTATTTAGTACTTGATAACTTATTGCCACTAAAAAAATAATATAAAATCATTAAAAAAATTTATAATTATAAAAATGCTTAGTTATTTTCATACAATTTGCCATTATTATTGGTCTTTGAAATTAATACAAATAATGCTAAAATATCAATGGGTGATTTAATATGGATTCATTGCAAGAATTAAAGCAAATAATCAATAAATTTAATGATGACCGAGATTGGAATAAATTTCACTCACCTGCAAATTTAGCAAAATCAATATCAATTGAAGCTAACGAATTATTAGAATGCTTCCAATGGAATGAAGATAATTTTAATATAGAAAATGTCAAAGAAGAATTAGCGGATGTCATTAATTATTGCATACAAATGGCTTCAGTATTAGATATTGACATTAAAGAAATCGTATTAAACAAGCTTAAGAAAACCGAACTTAAATACCCAGTAGAAAAGTGCAAGGGAATATCTACAAAATATAATAAACTTTAGAGGTAAGCAGTATGATAGTATATGAAGGCAACAAATCAAGTTTTTCACATGACATAATTAATGGCGTAATAGCCAGTAGGTTAGATTCTTTGTTTTTTGAATTAGGAATAAGAAAAGAACAACAATCAGAATATCGTTCATGGGAAAATTCGTTACCAAGAATTGCAATGATAATTAACGATAGTAGAATATCAAATGATGTACAAATTGCTATAGAATATCAAATACCTCTAACTTCTAAAAGAGTTGATTTTATGATAGCGGGTTCAGATGGTGAAAAAGATAATATAGTAATCGTAGAATTAAAACAATGGAAAAACTGTAAAGCAACATCTAGAGATAATATTGTTATTGCTTTTACTGGCGAACAAGAACGAGAAGTAGTTCATCCTTCTCAACAAGCTTATTCATATGCAAAGTTAATTGAAAACTTTAACGAATCAGTAAACGAATATAAAATCAACCTTGTTCCTTGTGCTTTTTTACATAATTATGATGAAAAATATAGAAATCAAATTTGTAATCCAAAATACCAAGAAGCAATTGACGATGCGCCTGTATTTTTAAAAGAAGATGGCTCAAAATTACAAGATTTTATGGCAAAATATGTATCAAATCCTTCAAATAGAAAATTATTAGAAATAATAGAAAATGGGAAATTAAAGCCTTCAAAGTCTCTTCAAGACGTAGTAGGAAGTATTTTAAATGGTAAAGAAGAATTTACAATGATTGATGAGCAACAAGTTGCTTTTGCCACAATTTTAAAATTAGTTCAAAACAACATTAACAAAGAAGAAAAACACACTGTTATTATTAAAGGTGGACCTGGTACTGGAAAAACGGTAATCGCTATTAACTTATTAGCAAAGATATTAAATAGTGGTTTTTCCTGTACATATGTTACTAAAAATGGTGCTCCTCGCGCTGCGTTTTCACAACACCTAGTAGGCGGTAGTCACACGTTAGGATATTTAAGAGGGTTATTTAAAGGGTCCGGATCGTTTTATGATGTGCCTAAAAACACTTATGACTGTCTTTTAATAGATGAAGCTCATCGATTAAATGCTAAATCTGGAATGTTTTCAAATAAAGGTGAAAATCAAATTAAAGAACTTATTAATGCATCTAAAATTAGCGTATTCTTTATAGATGAAGATCAAATTGTTACAACAAAAGACATTGGTTCAATTGAAGAAATAAAAAAATGGGCTAAAGAACTTGGCAGTATTGTCCACTTCAATAAATCATTAGAACTAGTATCACAATTTAGATGTAATGGGTCAGATGGCTATTTAGCATTTTTAGATGATTTATTGGGTATAAGAGAAACCGCTAATTACAACTATTTTGATATGGATTATGATATTAAGTTATTTGATAATCCAAACGAAATGAGAAATGCATTAAGAGAAAAGAATACAAATAATAAAGCTCGTATGATAGCGGGTTATTGTTATCCATGGAATTCACAACACGATAAATCCAAAATTGATATAATATTAGAAGACGGATTCACCGCTCAATGGAATTTTGATACAAATAGTTTTGCAACCTCACCAGACAGTTTTGAACAAGTTGGTTGCATACATTCAACACAAGGATTAGAGTTTGACTATGTTGGCGTTATTATCGGTTTGGATTTAAGATACGAAGATGGAAAAGTTATTACAGATTATACAAAAAGAGCGACCTCAGATGCTTCAATAAAAGGTATTAAAACAAGCAAAAACTACGCTTTAGCAGATAAAATAATACGAAATACTTATCGTACACTTTTATCGCGTGGTCAAAAAGGCTGTTTTATTTATTGTGAAGATAAGCAATTACAAGCATATTTGCAAAAAAGACTTAACTATTTAAAAAAATTAAATTAATTAAATTCTTGAACTATTATCTCTATGTTGCAACTAAATACTAGGAGTCCTATTATGATTGAAAACAAAAAAGCATCAATATTATTAGTACTAGAAGTGTTAAAAGAATATTCTGATGAAAATCATTATTTAACACAAAAAGATATTATTGATTTAATTTATAAAAATT
>CALBGF010000038.1 GCA_937893635.1 uncultured Mollicutes bacterium
ATTATAACAAAAACGTTTGAGGGTGCATGGTTTTCTATAGTTTTAATCTATGATGCTATATGTGTTTGGTATATTCTATTTGTTTATAACTATTATAAAAAGAAAAAGAAAAAAGAGACTAATAAAAAATAGACTTGTAATAACAAAAAAGATGAGCGGATTAGAACCTACTCATCTTTTAAAATACTTTTTAATTCATACATTATGCCATCATGGTCATTATCAAATTTGCTAATGCGGGTGGCATATTTTTTTAAGTTGTCATTAGCGTTTTTCATCGCTACGGATATTCCCGCAAATTGGAACATTTGAATATCGTTATTAGCGTCACCAAAGGCAATAATGTGTTCGCGATTTATATTATATAATTTAGCAACATCCGCTAGAGCGTGAGCTTTAGTGACGTTAGAGAAAAATATTTCAGAATATAATTCATAAGCACCCATCCAAAATCTAATTTCTAATCCTGGATGTTTTTTAACTGCGGCTTCTAATATGTTGTTAGAAGAAGTAGAATAACTTTTAATAATCATTGTCATTGGATCATTAGTTAAAGTTTCACGAATATCACCTTTAATTAATTTCATACCCTTAGTAACAAATACACTTTCGAGTATTTCATCATCTTTAATAATCCAAAGTTCTTTATTTGTTTCACATAAAACATTTTCAATATATTTTGGTCCAACATCATTATAAATTTGTTTAATTATCTCTTTAGGAAAAGCAAAATTAACTTCTTTAAATGTTGGATCATTAGGAGATATAATATTTGCGCCATTATAGCAAATAATAGGAGAGTGGAGATTTAATTCATCATAATATCTTTTGATAGAACGAATTGGTCTTCCGGTAGCAATAACGATAATATGACCTAAGCTATCTAAATGGTGAAGATATTTTAATGTATCAGGACATATTTCTTTCTTACTATTTAATAAGGTTCCATCAAGGTCTAGTGCGATTAAGTATTTTTCCATATTTTACTTTTTCCTTTCTAATATTAGCTATATTTGCATAATTTCTAATGGTGATATTATGTATTTTTATCGAATTACTCTTTTTGCTATTGGCTTATTATTAGCTACGATAGGTTGTGTATTCTTTGTTATTGATATTACACTTTTAAACTATGGGTATAATGTTTTTGAATTTTTAGGATACTTACTATCTTCCAAAGTTTTCTATTTGTTACCCACAGGAGTTATTTTAATGGCTATAAGTTTATTTTGCAATAAATTATGGAACAAACTTTCTAACTATTTAAAAAAGAAGAAAGATAGTATTTAAAATTATTCTAAAAAATGTAAAAAAAGTATTGTTAAATCGTATGAATTTCTTTAAAATAAAGCGTGAGGAGTGGATACAATGATAAAGATTTATACATCACCAAGTTGTTCTTCTTGCCGCAAAGTCAAAAAGTGGTTTGAAGATCATAAAATTGAATATGTCGAAAAGAGTATTTTTTCTGCTTCTTTAAATGAAAAAGATATTTATGAAATTCTTGAGAAATCAGAAAATGGTACTGAAGATATTATTTCTACTAAATCAAAAATTATGAAAGAAGGTAATTATGATTTAGAAAAAATGTCGATGAGTCAATTAGTAAGATTTATTTTAGATAATCCGACAGTATTAAAAAGACCAATAATCGTTGATGATAATAAAATTCAAATTGGTTATAATTCAGAAGAAATTCGCGCTTTTATTCCAGAAGAGATTCGCCGCTTAGTACGCTTAACATGCGCTAAAGGGGCTTGTGAAAGATACGAGTTTTGTGAACATAAGGATGACTTTAATAATCAAAATGCTTAATAAAAAAACGGCGCTGGCCGTTTTTTATTTTTTCTTATTATACTCGTTCATTGCGCGACGATGTTTAGTTACTTTATTTAGTTCATGAGTTGGAACATTTGCTTCAGCACAAAATTGTTTGAGTTTTTCTTCAGCATCAACCATAGAGTCATGTTCCATTTCTAACTCATAATCAGTAACATTTCCATATGTGCTTTTATCAATGCATAATAAACCACCATCGTAATCACATTCAATACGATAAGTTGATAAACTACAAATTACATGAATCTTGTCGATATCAAAGCCAAGAATTTGTAAGAATTCAAATGTAGAGTTCTTAACATTTTCTCCATGTAAAATGCTTTTAAATTCATCTTTGGTTAATGGACAATTTTTTTCTAATAATCCTTCAGAAAGTGGTGCTTTTAAAGTAATTTCAAAATTACCATTTTTCTCACGGATTCTTAAACCTAAGCCATAACTTTCTAATTTGGCATCGTCAGTGTCTAAATAATAATTAGTTTGTTGCATTACGCGAGGGTTATATTTTAAGATATTACTTGCTAATGCGAGATATTCTTTTTCGTTTAGAAGCATTTTAGCTTCGATTTCCATGTTGTTTGACATAATTTCATCTCCTAATTTGCCAACTAATATGTTACAATATTTTTGTTGAAATATAAAGAGGAGATTAAAAATTATGAAATACAAGTATGGTATATGCTTTAAAAAAGAAGTTATAACCGAAATGTATATTGAAAGTTTTAAAAGAAGACTAGCAAAAGATGGTTTTGTTTTAGATGAAGAAAATCCAGAATATGTTTTCTTTTTAGGTGGAGATGGCACTTTTTTACGCGCAGTACATAAATATATTGATAAAGTTGATAAAATAAAGTTTGTGGGATTGAATGCAGGAACATTAGGATTTTATTTAGATTATTCTACTAGTGAAATAGATTTACTAATTAATGATATTAAAAGTAAAAATGTAAATGTTGTATCTTACCCATTAATAAAAGGCAAAATTGTTTCTAAAAAAGAAACTCAAACAATATACGCTGTAAATGAAATTAGAATTGAGAATCCTTTTCATACTTTAATTAGTGATGTTGCTATTAATGAGCATAAATTAGAAACTTTTTCCGGTAATGGATTAGTGGTATCTTCCTCTTTAGGTAGTTCGGCTTATAATAAATCTTTAGGTGGAGCGATTATGGAACATGATTTGCCATTATTGGAAATTACTGAAATTGCTCCAATTCAAAATAATGCCTATCGTTCTTTAGCATCTAGTTTAATTGTTGATGGCAAAAAGACGATTTCATTTACAGGATTATTTAAAGATATTATTGTAGGATATGATCATGAAGTAATGCCGAATATTTCTAAAATTAAAGAAATATCAATTACATTATCTTCGCGTAAAGTTAGACTTATTCGTAAAATTGATCATAATTATATTGATGTTTTAAGAAAAGCGTTTATTATTGATAAGGAGATGTAAAATTATGTTTTTAGATGCTGGTGACTTTTTTAAAAATTATGGACTTATAATTGGATTAATAATATTAGGAATAATTATTGTTGTTGTCGTAGTTTTATTAATTAGAAATAAAACTAAAAGCAACAATAAAAAAGCAAGTAATGATTTGTTTAATCAAATTATGGAAGGCTTAGGAGGAATTGCTAATATTAATTCTTTAGAAGCTAAAATGTCGCGTTTAAATGTTAGTTTAAAAGATGATAGTTTATTAAACATTGAAAGTCTAAAATCTAGTGGCGTTAGTCGAGTTATTAAAATGTCTAGTAAAATAACTTTATTAATTGGTAATGTGGCTAGTGAAATTGAAGAACAATTTAAAAAAGAAACAAAGTGAGTTCGCGCGTAACTCACTTTTTTAAATGTTTATTATTGTTGATAATACGGATTGTTATTATTATTTGAAGTATAGTAATTAGGGTTAGTATTGTTTGTCGGATAACTTTGACTATATTGTTGATTATTCGGATAAGAATAATAGGAATTATTTTGATAATACGGAACTGGTTGATAGTAATAATAAGGTTGAATTTGATAGCCATTAGATGGGTATAAAGGCCCTTTATTAGGCGCAAATAAGCCACCGACTAATAATCCACCTACAAAAGGCCAAATTGGTCCTATGACGCGATATTGATAATTATATGGCATAATAAAAAATCCCCCTAGCATAGTAGTATATGCAACTAGAGGGATTTGTTTATAATCTACAAATATTTTTTTAATTCTTCTAAAGGTAAGCCAACGACATTATAGTAACTTCCTTCAATATTTTTAATCAAAGGAAATTTTTTATCTTGGATACCATACGCTCCGGCTTTATCTTTAGGAGAACCACTTTTAATATAAGCATTAATTAATTCATCACTTAACTCATTGAAAGTAACTTTTGTTAAAACACTTTTAGAAATAGTTTTTTCTTTACTAATAATGGTAAATCCAGTTACTACATCATGAGTTTTATTTGATAATAAATAAAGCATTCTTTTAGCATCTTCATCATTAATTGGCTTTCCTAATACTTCATTATTAATTATTACGACAGTGTCTGCGGCAATAACAATATCATTAGGATATTTACTAAATACTGCTTTGGCTTTAGCTTTAGATAATTCTAAAGGTAAGTTATAAGGAGAAGCTATTATTTTACTTTCATCAACGTTAGAAATAACTATTTTAAAGTCCTTGATGATGTTTTTTAAAAGTTCTTGACGTCTTGGTGATTTACTAGCAAGTATGTACATAATTAATTCTTATTCATGATTACTGGAATAATCATTGGTCTTCTTTGTGTTTTCTTAAAGAAGAATAATGTTAATTGGTTTTTAACCATGTTTTTGATATCAGAGAAAGTTACTTTTTCTTTCATTAAATCACTTAATATATTCTTAGTAAATTGTTCGGCTTGTTGAATCATATTATCGTGACCATAAGTATAGACGAATCCACGAGTATATAACTTTGGATCTTGCATTAAGCAATTGTTTTTCGAATCAAGTACTAATAATACTGATACCATACCATCATTATAAAGAACTTTACGGTCATTAATAACAGCGCGACATACACCAGTAATATCATTACCATCAATAAATATGTCATCAGCAGGAATATGTGGTCCTTCTATAATTTTATGATTTTTTAATAATAAACTATCGCCATTTCCGCATATAAAGGTGTTTTCACGTGGGATTCCTAAACTTACAGCGATATCAGTATGGATTTTTAACATACGATATTCACCATGGGCTGGCATGAAATACTTAGGCTTAAATAATTTTAATGCTAAACGTAATTCTTGTTTTGAAGGGTGACCAGAACTATGTAAGCTTAAGAAAACTGAATTAGTAAGTACATTGGCTCCAGCGCGAGTTAAGGTATTAACAACACGATCAATACTAGCACCATTACCAGGAATAGGTGAAGAAGAGAAAACGACAGTATCACCAGGAATAATTCTTAATTGTTTGTGTTCGCCATTAGCAATACGAGCGAGTGCCGCCATCGGCTCACCTTGACTACCAGTACAAAGTATTAATGTTTCTTCTGGTTTAGTGTGACGTAAATCTTCAAATTTTAATAAAGAAGAATCAGGAATATGAATATATCCAAAATTTCTTGCTGTTTCAATAGCGTTTTCCATTGAACGACCAACAATTACAATCTTTCTTTTATGTTCAACACTTGCTTCGACAATTTGTTGAATACGGGAAATATTACTAGAGAAAGTAGATACAATTAATCTTCCTGGAGCATTACGGAATACTTCATTAATAGAATTAATAACATTAGTTTCTGATGGTGTATATCCTTCAATTTCGGCATTGGTAGAATCAGATAATAATAAATCAACACCTTCACAACCTAAACGAGCCATCTTACCAAGATTAATATCTGGTCCAACTGGTGTTAAATCAATTTTAAAGTCACCAGTAGTGACTATACGTCCTTCGTTAGTATCTACACAAATACCGAATGAATCAGGTATTGAGTGAGTTACTTGGAAAAATTGAACAGTAAAAGCATTACCAATTTTAATGAAATCATTTTCTGTATATTCGACAATCTTAACTTTTTCTTTAATACGCATTTCATCGAGTTTGTGCTTAATTAAAGCCGCAGCAAGACGTGGAGCGTATATTACAGGAATAAATACATGTTGAATCAAAAATGGAATACCACCAATATGGTCTTCGTGTCCATGAGTGATAAATAATGCTTTTATTTTTGTACTATTGTTTTTTAAATGAGTGTAATCTGGAATTACATAATCTACGCCTGGTAAATCAGCTTCTGGGAATCTAACACCAGCATCAATAATAATAATATTCTTTTCATCTTCAATACAGTAAGTGTTTTTACCGACTTCTCCAAGTCCTCCAAGCGCATAAATAGATATTGGTGATCTATTAGAAATCATCGTTGACATATTTTAGTTTTTGCCTCCTAGCTATTATATAAACGCAATAAAAAATAGTAACATGCGATTAATTATAAAGTTTTAAATCTCCAAAACACAATAATTATATCTTTGTTACTATTAAAAGTAAAGAATTATATGATAAAATCATCACTTAAATTTCAATTGTATTATCTATATGTTTAAAAGGATTATTTTTATCAATATGATCGTAATATAAGACACCATTTAAATGATCGAATTCATGCTGTAACACAATGGCATCATATCCCCTTGCCACAATTTCTACATCTTTATGTTCTAATAAATTGTAAGCTTTAATTGTCACTTTATTTGGACGATAAACATAACCTTCGTGATCTTTATCAACGGATAAACAACCTTCGCCGCCACTTAAATAACATAATTTAATTGATGTAGCAACTATTTTTGGGTTTACTAAAGCATATTGAACTAATTTATCACCTAATTGATAATAAACTACAAACATTCTTTTATTAACCCCTACTTGTGGAGCGGCCATTCCTACACCAGAACGAATATGATGTTTTTCGGCATATTCATCATCTTGACTTTTTTTTAAATAATCAAGCATTTCTAACAATAATTGCTCATCTTTTTTACTTAATGGCATTTCAACAGGTGTGCATTTTTCCCGTAATGATTTATTACTATCTTTAACAATTTTTAACACGACTTTCACCTCGTAAAAGAATTTTAGCACATTATAAGCATAAAAAAAAGAAGGGAATGTCCCTTCTTAACAACC
>CALBGF010000039.1 GCA_937893635.1 uncultured Mollicutes bacterium
ATTCGTGTTTTAAATAAATACTTTTTTAAAGTTTCTATCTCCCTAATTAGCCAAAAATAATATTTTAATTCGTATTTAAAATTCTAAAGTAAAAAATTTAAAATTTTCGTTTTATTTAAAGATGGTTAGAAATTAAAGCCAAAATCAATCATTTTTTATAAAAATGTCTGATATATTAATCACTACATTATATGCGCTCTTTTTTTGATTTTAATTCTATCAAACCTAAATAATCTATTACTTCGATAAAATTAATTTCAAGATTGTAATTTTTCTTGAATTGAATCTAAATTTTCTAAAAAACCTTCTAAACTCAAATATTTTATTTAATTTATTAAAGTTTAATAATTAATTCTTCATTTTTAATCTCCTGTAATTTCGATAATCTAAATAGACTATTTTCAACTATTTCCTAAAATCATCAATTATTTCACTTTTGTTTTTGTAATTCTATATATAAAAAAACGACATTATGTTATTTAGCATAATATCGCAAATTTTCAATGGTGCCCCCTCGCAGAGTCGAACTACGCATAGATCCTTACCATGGATCCGTTATACCGATTAACTAAGGGGGCATATTCAAGCCTAATTATAATAGCATAAATGCCTATATTATTCAAAAGTTTTTTAAAGTAAGAAAAGCTAACCTTTATAGTTAGCTTTTCTGTTAAAATAAAACTTATTTATTCATTAAAGGTGTAGCAAGTAAAATGAAGTTAAGTAAGAATAAAAGAGTAGAAATACCTAAAATCAAACTAATTCCTAAATTAGGTTTAGTTAAAATAACCTCATTAGTTTCTTTATTAAGAATAGCATTATTCTCATCTAAAATCATCGTATCATCAATTGATTTTCTCTTATTGGAATAAACTATATAATCTTTAACAAATAAAACTAACTTAACAATACAATAACTAATAAAGCCCATTGCTATACCATAAGAAATGCTGTAGCAGAAAGCCATAAATGCTGTAGCAAAGAAAGCAGGAATCGCTTCTTCTAATTTAGTCCATTTAATATCTGTAAAATTAGATAACATCATACATCCAACAATTACTAAAACCGGAGCAGTTGCAGCACTAGGAATTGCACTAATTGGACCAGCAAAGAATATTGAAACTAAAAACATTAAAGCGGTAACAACACTAGCTAAACCAGTTCTAGCTCCAGCTCCAATACCAGCAGCACTTTCAACAAATGTTGTAGTATTACTTGTTCCAAAAATAGCTCCAATACTAGTAGCAACAGAATCACTAAATAAAGCTTTGTCCATCTTTGATTTAAATCCACGGCTAGTTTCCATACCATTTATGTCTTCATCAGTAAATATTCCAGTTTTTCTACCAGTTCCAATAAATGTACCAAGTGTATCAAAAGTATCAGTTAAACTAAATGAGAAAATTGTAATTATTGCAGTAACTGCTTTAACGCCACCTTCGCCAAATAAGCTTGGGAATCCTTCTTTAGTAAAAATTGCACCAAAAGTTTGTGGAAGTTGTTTAAAAGCATCAATAAATCCATCCATATAACCATATTGGGAACTTCCAACACTTAAAGCACCCATCTTAGTTAATGTAACCCCACCAATTGGAATTAAACCAAATAATGTAGTAACAATAATTGTAATAATCATTGCACCTTTTACTTTTAAGCAATTTAAAACTATGCAGATTACTAATCCAATTAAAAAAACAATAACACTTGCACTATTCCATGTGCTCATTGAAGGAACGCCACTACCAAAACTAATTCCACCAATATTTAAAATACCTAAATAAGCAATAAATAAACCAATACCACCACTGATTGCTGATTGTAATGATTGAGGTATTGCCTTAATGATTAATTTTCTTACTTTTGTAACTGTTATAAGAATATTTATAACACCACAAATAAAAACCATCGTTAGTGCTTCTTGCCAGCTAAACTTAAGAGCCATACATACGGTGTATGTAAAGAAAGCATTTAAGCCCATGCCTGGAGCTTGAGCATATGGAACATTTGCAAAAAGTCCCATAATTAATGTTGCAATAACAGAAGCTAAAATAGTTGCAATAAATACAGCGCCCCAAGGCATACCACTAGCACTTAGAATGCCTGGATTTGTAGCAATAATATAGCTCATTGCAAAGAAGGTCGTTAATCCACCAAGAATCTCTTTTCGATAAGTAGAACCGGCTTTTTTAACGCCAAAAAGTTGTAGTTTTCCATCTACCATTTCCATTGAGTCTTTCTCCTTTCCCTTTTTAAAAAAGACTTTTCAATAATATAAAAAA
>CALBGF010000040.1 GCA_937893635.1 uncultured Mollicutes bacterium
GCATATAATATAATTAGCACTGAGAGATAAAGAGTGCTAAAGAAGGTGAAGTTATGAGTTTGAGTCGTAGAGACTATATCTTAAAACTAATAGTCGAACACTTTATTAAAGATGCAACACCAGTTGGTAGTCAAACTTTAATTGAAGAATATGGACTTGATGTTTCAAGTGCCACGATTCGAAGCGAGATGAACGCTCTTGAAAAAGAAGGGTTCCTAGAAAAGACTCATACTTCAAGCGGACGTGTTCCTTCTTCGAAAGGATATCGTTACTATATTGATCACTTGCGTGATGAGACAGTTGATTCAAAAATTAAAAATCAAATTACTACCTTGTTAAATGAAAAAACTCTAACAGCAGATCAAGTAATTACTCAATCTTGTCAAATCTTATCGCATATGACAAACTTAGCAACTGTGGTCCTTGGTCCAAATGCCGAAGATGAACATCTTATTTCTGTTCAAGTAATTCCTATTTCTACAAATACCGCAACAGTGGTATTTGTTACTGATAGAGGTTATGTAGAAAATAAGACATTTATCTTCGATGATGATGTTGAGCTTAATGATATTGAAAGTTGCGTTAAATTACTTAATTCTCGTTTAGTTGGTACACCTGTTAGTGGACTAATTGAAAAGATGGAAGCAATGAAACCATTAATTCAAGATTATGTCACAAGCAACGATGTCATCTATCAAGTGTTTATGGAAGCGTTCTTGAAGTTTGCGCGTGATCGAGTTTCCTTATTTGGTAAAAATGAGTTACTTAATCAACCAGACTTAACAAGTGATGCTGATAAACTTAAACGCTTAATCAAACTTTTTAATTCACCTAGTGAAATGCGTCAAATGCTTACTGATGATAGCGATAAAGACCTAAACGTTAACATTGTTGATGAAGATGATGAATATGGTGATATGTCAATCATTACATCCAAAATCAAAATGCCAGGTCAAGATGAAGGAACGATTGCTCTTGTTGGTCCAAAAAGAATGGATTACCAAAAAGTCATTAGTGCACTTGAGTATGTCGCAAGTGAATTAGAAAAATATTTTGCAAAGGAAAGGAATCAAAATGGAAGAGAAAGAAAAGGAACAAAGTGAGATAAAAGACGAAAAGTTATCTCGTAAAGAAAAAAGTAAGATTGAAAAGCTCGAAGAAGAATTAGCTAAGGCTAAAAAAGAAGCGGAAGAGTGGAAAAATAAGTATTACATGGCTTATGCTGATACTCAAAACACTAAGAAGCTTTATGATAAAGAACATGCAGAAATGATTAAATATCGTGCTGCAGGATTTATTGAAAACTTAATGCCAGCGCTTGATTCATTCCATTGTGCTTTACAAATTAAACCCGATGATGCAAAAATGCAAAACTTCCTAACTGGATTTGAATATATTTATAAAAATCTCATTAGTGCGTTAGAAAGCGAAGGAGTTATTAAATTAGAACCAAATATTAATGATAAATTTGATGCTTCTTATATGCATGCGTTATCCACTGAAGAAAGTGATCAAGAACCTAATACTATTGTTAAAGTATTATCTGCTGGATATAAACTTAAGGATCGTGTGATTCGCCCAGCAATGGTTGTTGTAGCTCGTAAAAAAGAAGTTAAAGAAACTAACGAAAACGTTAGTGAAAATAAAGAAAATAATAGTCAAAAAGACTAAATGAAAAGGGGAATATATTATGGCTAAAGAAATTATTATTGGTATCGACTTAGGTACTACAAACTCAGTTGTATCTTATTTACAAGATGATGGATCATGGAAAGTAATTCCTAATCCAGAAGGACACAATACTACACCATCTGTTGTAGCTTTCAAAGCTAGTGGCGAAGTTATTGTTGGTGATGCTGCAAAACGTCAAGCAGTTACTAACCCTGATACAGTTTCATCTGTAAAACGTTTAATGGGATCTTCACAAAAGATTCACATTAACTGCATTAACAAAGATTTCACACCTCAAGAAATCTCCGCTAAGATTCTTGCTTATATGAAAGATTATGCTGAAAAAGCATTAAATACAAAAATTGAAAAAGCAGTTATTACTGTTCCTGCTTACTTCAACGATGCTCAACGTCAAGCTACTAAAGATGCTGGACAAATCGCTGGATTAAAAGTTGAACGTATTATTAATGAACCAACCGCTGCTGCACTTGCTTATGGTGTTGATAAAGAAAAATCTGAAAAGATTCTTGTTTATGACCTTGGTGGTGGTACATTCGATGTATCTATTCTTGATATTGGTGATGGCACATTTGAAGTTGTTGCTACTGCTGGTGATAACCATCTTGGTGGCGATGACTGGGACCATGTATTACAAGATTGGATCCAAGCTCAAATCAAAGCTCAATTTGGTGTTGAATTAAATGATAAGATGGCTATGCAAAGATTCAAAGAAGCTGCTGAAAAAGCTAAAATTGAATTATCTGGTCAACTTGAAACAACTATTTCATTACCATTCATTGGTATGACTGCTAATGGACCAATTAACTTTGAAACAACTATTACAAGAGCTAAATTCCAAGAATTAACTAAAGACTTATTAAGAAGAACAGAAGAACCAGTACGTCGTGCTTTAAGTGATGCGCATATTACCGCTAACGACTTAAACGAAATCATTATGATTGGTGGTTCAATCCGTATGCCTGCTGTTCAAGAATTAGTTGCTAAAATGACTGGTAAAGCTCCTAACTATTCTGTAAACCCTGATGAAGCTGTATCTATTGGTGCTGCTATTCAAGGCGGAATTCTTCGTGGGGATGTTAAAGATGTTGTCTTACTAGATGTTACTCCATTAACATTAGGTATTGAAACTATGGGTGGTGTTATGACTCCATTAATTACTCGTAATACTACAATTCCTACAACTAAATCACAAATCTTCTCAACTGCTGCTGATAACCAACCTGCTGTTGATATTATGGTTTACCAAGGTGAACGTCCAATGGCTCACGATAACAAATTACTTGGACACTTCAAACTTGATGGTATTAAACCAGCAAGAAGAGGCGAACCTCGTATTGAAGTTACATTCTCAATCGATGTAAACGGTATTGTTAAAGTATCTGCTAAAGACTTAGACACTCAAAAAGAACAAAATATTACAATTTCCGGATCTAATGGTTTAAGCAAAGAAGACATTGACCGTATGGTTAAAGAAGCTGAAGAAAATAAAGAAGCCGATGAAAAACGTAAAGAAGAAGTTGAATTAAAGAATAAAGCTGAAAGTTACATCAATATGATTGATCAACAATTAGCGGAATCTGGTGACAAGATTGATGCCACTCAAAAAGAACAAACTCAAAAATTACGTGATGAATTAAAAGAAGCTCTTGATAAGAACGATATTGATACATTAAGATCTCGTATCGGTGAATTGGAAAAAGCTGCTGAATATATGGCTCAAGCACAAGCTCAACAAGCTAATAACCAACAAACAAATACAACATCTTCAA
>CALBGF010000041.1 GCA_937893635.1 uncultured Mollicutes bacterium
CGATGGAGAAATATTTATAAATGATGAAATATTAGAACAATCATTTATTAGTGATAGTGCAAAAAAAGCAACATATAGAAGTGGCTCAGTAGCAGCAAATAAAGACTATGAAATCCCCAATAATGCATATTTTGCTTTGGGTGATAATCGTGCCGCATCTTCTGATTCAAGAAGTCGTGGCGCTATATCAAAAGATAACATTGATGGTGTATTAAAAATTATTTATAAGCATTGTGATAATGATAAAGCTTGTAAAAGCATTTCGGCAAGATGGTATTAAGCACTAAAAAGAAAGGACAAATGATAAAATCTTTATTTTAAGTAATGATTTTATATTTTGGAGATTAAACAATGATAAAAGTAAAAATGACAAAGAACTTTGCAGGATTTGAAATTATTGGATCATATGATGACTTTATTGACCTTTATGATAATATTATGCTTGCTATAGGACCTGAGTGTGAAAATGAAAATATAGAGGATGCACGCTTACATGTGTTGTCTTTTCTATATGATTTAAGGCATGCTTATAAGGGTCATAGAAACATAATCGTGGCGGATACTTCATTAGAAAAAGAAACAAAAAGAATTAGACAAATAAAAGAAAAAGTTGATTATGAAGTATTATATAGCTTTTACTATTTAGTTCCAGATGCTTTAATGGATATTCTTATCCTTAAATATTTCGTATCTATAAATAGAGAAGGAATTATTGATGAATTTGATCAATGCCGTAACACAATTCGCTTGTTTCAAAGCAAACTAATTGATGCTTTAAATACAATGCTTACTAAAGAGCAAATGATAAAAGTTGAACAAGAGTTATATGATTCAATGATTTTAATAGAGGACTTTATTCTTCAATGGATTGATTTGCTTGATAAGGAATATATTTATGCTACTAAAACAAAAAGAAAAAATATGTTTATGGATGTTTTAGATAAAGTATGTAATTATTTTAATTATCCAGAATTTGCTAATTTTAAATCTGAAATAGAATCTCTTGCAAGAGAGCATAATATACCTGTTAATGAAGTGAGAGGTCCGTTTAACGATTATGATCTTGATGATATTAAATGGTGATTATTAAATGTTTTTTAACTAATGATAATTATGTTAAAGATACATACTGAAAATAGTTCAAAATAGAAAGAAGGGGAATAATGGCTAACGATTATAAGACAAATATCAATTGGTTTCCTGGCCATATGCAAAAAGCAACCAGAGAAATTGAAAATAGAATAAAAATTGTTGATGTAATTATTGAATTACTTGATGCACGCGCTCCTCTTTCGAGCAGAAATAATGCTTTGTTTAAGATTACTAAAGATAAAAAAAGATTATTAATTTTAACAAAAGCTGATTTAGCAGATGAAAAAATAACAAATAAATGGGTGGATTATTTTTCATCTTTAGGTTATTTGGTGATGTGCGCTAATTTAAATGAAGCTAAATTAGTGGATAAATTAACTACTAAAATTAATATTTTAGGACAAGAAAAACATGAAAAAGAAAAAAGAAAAGGAATGAAGCCACAGCCAATTAGGACAATGATAATTGGTATTCCTAATGTTGGTAAATCAACATTAATTAATCGTATAGCTAAACGTAATGCGGCATCTGTACAAAACACACCAGGACATACCAAATCTCAACAATGGATTAAAGTTGGCAATTCTTTTGATTTGTTAGATACGCCAGGAATTTTACAAGCAAATTACGAAGATAAGAATTACGCTACCAACTTAGCGCTTATTGGATCAATTAAAGAAACAATATTGCCTCTTGATGATTTGGGAGATATCTTACTTGACTATTTAAAAGAATATTATGTAGAAGACATAAAAACTCGTTTTAAGATAGAGTTTGATACTAATGAAGATAATTATAGTATTTTTACTAAAATCGCTTTAAAGCGTGGTTTACTTCAAAAAGGAGAACCAGATGTTAGTAAAGCTAAAGCAGTATTTTTAAAAGAATTTAAAGAAGGTTTAATTGGTAGAATCTCTTTGGAGCGTTTTTAGATGTTACATTATGAAAAAGATTATTATACAAATGAAATAGAATTTATTGCTGGATGTGATGAAGCAGGTCGTGGCCCACTTGCGGGACCTGTTGTTTGTGCGGCAGTAATTATGCCTAAAGACTTCCAAAATGAAGTAGTTAATGATTCTAAACAATTAACAGATAAAAAGCGAAGAGAACTTTTTGAGGTTATAAAAAAAGAAGCTATTGCTTATGCAGTTGTTGAAGTATCAGCGGATAAAATTGATGAAATTAATATTTATGAAGCTTCAAGACTAGGTATGGAATTAGCGTTAAGAAACTTAAAACACCGCTATGACATGGTTTTAACAGATTGCATGCCATTGCTTCATGAAACAGTACCAGTAGAAGCTATTGTTAAAGGTGATGCTAAATCGTTTAATATTGCTTGTGCTTCGATACTTGCTAAAGTTACTCGTGATAACATTATGATTGAATTAGATAAACAATATCCAGAGTATCAATTTGCTAAACATAAAGGCTATGGTACTAAAGTTCATTTAGAAGCTTTAGAAAAATATGGGGCTATTGAACATATTCATCGTAAAACTTATGGCCCAGTTAAAAATTTAAAAATAAAACAATTGACGCTTTTTTAAATTTAATCACCTATAAATATAATGGTAGGTGATTTTTTTGTTAACAGGACAAGATATATTATTATATTTCGCTTTAAAGCATTTAGGAGACTGGGATAAAATCTATACTTCTATAAAAAATAAGGATAGATTTGATGAAGAAGAATTTATAAGTTTGAAAACAAGATTAAAGAGTTTTTATGTGACTATTATAGATGATGCTTATCCCGAGTATCTAAGACATTCTTTTAAGCCTCCGTTTGTTATTTTTTATTATGGTAATTTAGATTTATTAATGCTTAATAATCGAATAACGGTGGTAGGATCAAGAGATTGCTCTTCTTATGGAGAACAAGCCACTCAAATGATTGTTAGCGAATTAGCAAAGGAGAATTATGTGATTGTATCTGGCTTAGCAAGAGGAATAGACGCTATTGCACATAAAGCGGCAATTGATGCAATAGGAAAAACAATTGCTGTCTTAGGATCAGGTATTGATTATTGCTATCCAAAGCAAAATAAAGCATTATATGAGAAAATTAAAAATGAACATTTGCTTATTAGTGAATATCCTTTTGATGAATGTGCTAGTAAAGATAATTTTCCTAAGCGTAATCGTTTGTTAGCGGCTATTGGTAATGCTGTTTTGGTTACTGAATTTAAAATGCCATCAGGTACTAGCATTACTATTTCTTGTGCTTTAAATTTAGGAAAAGATATTTATTGTGTTCCTTTTCCTATTAATAAAGAGAATAGTAACAACAAGTTAATTAAGGAAGGAGCGATACTCGTAACTTCGGCATTAGATATCATGGATGATAAGAAATAATGATAGTTTTATACTTGATAAGTTATAAATAGTGATTTTATTGCTATAATATAAGTGCTTTATGAATTATAAGTGGATCTTTTAGAATATTAAAATAATTTTTATCAAAAAAAACAAATTTTTCTCATTACTCTAGTAATGAGTATAAAAATCATTATATATAAAGGAAAAATAATGTTTGACAAATGTGAAAAAAAGATTAAATATTTAATAGTCTATAAGGAGGGATTAGTATGAAACTTGTAATTGTAGAATCTCCAACCAAATGCCATACTATTGGTAAATATTTAGGTGATGAATATAAAGTTATGGCATCTTTAGGCCATGTCCGTGATTTATCTATAAAAGGAAAAAGTGGACTTGGTATTGATGTTGAACATGGTTTTAAACCAACATATGAAGTACAACCTAAGCAAATGGGTGTTGTTCGTGATTTAAAGAAAAATGCTAAAGAAGCTGATGAAGTTATAATTGCGACCGACCCGGACCGTGAAGGGGAAGCTATCGGTTGGCATTTAGCGGATTTATTAGGGTTAGACATAAATACAACAAAACGTTTAGAATTTCATGAAATTACAAGAACAGCAATTACTAATGCTTTAAGTCATCCACGTACTATTGATATGAACCTTGTTGCTTCTCAAGAAACAAGAAGAATATTAGATCGTATTATTGGTTTTAAATTATCCTCTTTATTACAAAATAAGATTAAATCTCGTTCGGCAGGTCGAGTTCAATCTTCTTCATTAAAGTTATTAGTGGATCAAGAAAAACTTATTAATGAATTTGTTCCAGAAGAATATTGGACAATGAATGTTGATTTAGTTAAGGGAGATATAAAACTTACTGCAACATTAAGCGGCGAAACTAAAGTTAAATCTGAAGAAGACGCTATTAAAATAGAAAATAGTTTAGGAAATACTGCAGAAGTTATTTCTATCGACAAAGTTCGTAAAGTAACAGAATCTAAACCGCCTTTTACAACATCCACTATGCAACAAGAGGCATTTAATCGTTATAAATTTTCTACTAAAAAGACTGCAATGGTGGCACAAAAGTTATATGAAGGTATTCAATTAGCGACCGAGACAGCAGGTCTTATTACATATATGCGTACTGACTCCGCTCGTTTAGCACCACAATTTGTAGAAAAAGCGCAAGCTTATATTAGTGAAAACTTTGGTGAAAATTATGTTGGAAAAACTAAAGCAAACAAAAATAAAAATGTTATTCAAGATGCTCATGAAGCAATTCGACCAACATCTTTAGCAAGAACACCAGAATCAATTAAAAAATATTTAACTAATGATGAATATAAACTTTATAGTTTAATTTATAATCGTGCTTTAGCTTCTTTAATGAGTGCTAAACTTGATGAAGTAACAACAATTAAATTTAATTCTAATGGTGTTGAATTAAAAGTTAATGGTGTCGTAAATGTGTTTAATGGCTATAATGCTTTACTTAAAAGCAAAGATGAAGATGTTAAAATTCTTCCAAATGTTGATGTTGGTGAAGTATTTGAAATTCAAGATGTAGTTAAAGAACAACATTTCACTAAAGCTCCAGCAAGATTTTCTGAGGCTAAACTTGTTAAAACTATGGAAGAAGTCGGTATTGGAAGACCATCAACATATGCATCAACAATTGAAATATTAAAAGCGAGAAAATATGTTAATGTTGAATCAGGAATCTTAATTCCAACAGAACAAGGACTTAAAACTGACAATTTATTAGAAGAATATTTTACTAATTTAGTTGATCCATCTTTTACTGCCCAAATGGAAAAGAATCTTGATGATATTGTTGCTGGTAGTGAATCACGCATTCAATTATTACAAACTTTCTATGATGGCTTTATGACTCAACTTGCTTATGCAAAAGAGCATATTGAAAAAGCTAAAGATGAACCAAGTGGAAATATTTGTCCAAAGTGTGGTTCTCCAATGGTGTTTAAAAATTCGAAATATGGAAAGTTTGAAGCTTGCTCTAATTATCCACATTGTCACTATATTGCTCCAAAAGAAAAAGCAGAAATTCCAAGCGATGCTCCGATTTGTCCAGAATGTGGTTCCCCACTTGTATTAAGAAAAAACAAAAAAGGACAAACATTCTATGGCTGTAGTAATTTTCCAAAATGCCATTACATCATGGAAGATAAAAATGCCAAAGTGGAAGAGCCAATTATTGTTGGAAAGTGTCCAGAATGCGGTGGAGATTTAATTGTTAAACAAGGAAAATATTCAAAGTTCATTGGATGTAGCAATTTCCCTAATTGCCATCATATGGAAAAATATATCAAACCAAAGAAGGCTAAATAGTCTTCTTTTTCTATTTGTTTGAGCAAAGTTATGTTATATTAATAAAGGTGATTAATGTGAAAAAAGTAATAGTGGTAGGAGCTGGATTAGCAGGTGTAGAGGCTACATATTTTTTAATAAATAAAGGTATCAAAGTAGATTTATATGAACAAAGACCGATTAAAAATACTGGCGCGCATCATAGCGCTAATTTTGCGGAATTAGTTTGTTCTAATTCTTTGAAGTCTAATAATTTAGATAATGCTTGTGGATTATTAAAAAGTGAAATGCGCTTGATGAATAGTATAACTATGCAAATTGCGGATGAAACAAGAGTACCTGCTGGTAATGCTTTAGCGGTTGACCGTGAGTTATTCGCTAGTAAAATTACTGAAATAATTAAAAATCATCCTTTAGTTGATTTCCATAATGAGGAATATGTTGATTTTGATTCTGAGTCTTTAATCATTGTTGCTACTGGACCATTATCAAGTGAAAATATAATTCAAAAACTAGAAGCTATTACAGGAGAAAAAATGTTCTCGTTTTTTGATGCCTGTGCTCCAATTGTGGAAAAAAGCAGTATTGATTTTACTAAAGCTTATTATAAATCGCGTTATGAACAAGGTGATAATAGTTACATCAATTGTGCCATGAATAAAGAAGAATATGAAAAATTTTATGATGCTTTAATAAATGCTGAACTTGCCGAATTACATGATTTTGATAAAAAGTATTTTGAAGGTTGTATGCCAATTGAAGCAATGGCAAGAAGAGGAGAAAAAACTTTACGTTATGGACCTTTAAAACCAATGGGACTAAGAAGAACACCAGAAGATCGTCCTTATGCTGTTGTACAATTAAGACAAGATAATGTCGTTGGTAGTTTATATAATATCGTCGG
This sequence comes from uncultured Mollicutes bacterium, assembly GCA_937893635.1. The sequence goes on from CALBGF010000041.1 coordinate 6,658, forward strand.
CTTTCAAACTAATTTAACATATAGCGAACAAAAAAGAGTTTTCTCGCTTATTCCAGGATTAGAAAATGCTAAATATGTTAGATATGGTTTAATGCATCGTAATACTTATATTTGCGCTCCGAAACATTTGAATAGGGATTTATCACTTAAAAATGCTCCGTCCATTTTTATTGCTGGACAATTATCAGGTGTAGAAGGATATGTTGAAAGTGCATGTTCAGGCATTATTGCGGCAATAAGTGTTTATAAAAGACTAAAAGGAGATGAATTTATTGCTCCACCAATAAATACAATGATTGGTGCTTTATTAAATTACTTAGCGATATGTTCTCCAAGCGATTTTTCACCAATGAATGCTAATTACGGAATTGTTCCGCGTGATACTAAACTTGAAAAAATCGAAGTAAGTAATATTGCTCTTGCTTCATTAAAAGACTGGTGGAATCATAATTATGAGTGATGAAATTAGCATGTATAAAGAATATCTAAAATTAGAAAAAGGATATTCGGATAAGACGATTGAAAGTTATTTAGAAGATATAAAAAAGTTTTATAAATATGCCGAAAAAAGAGGGTTTAATCCTTTAAAAGTTTCTAATCTTACAATTCGTGGCTTTTTAAGTGATGAAAGAATTAATAATATTTCTAAGCGTACGTTAAAAAGAAGATTAAGTGGATTAAGAAACTTTTATGATTATTTAGAAAAAAATAAATATGTAAAATTTAATCCTTTTGTAGCGGTTACTTCCCCCAAAGCCGATATAAAATATCCAAAAGTTTTATTTGATGATGATGTAGAAAAACTTTTAAAAGCTAACTTGGAAAGAAAAGATGAACTAATGGAGAGAGATCAAGCTATTCTTGAACTCCTTTACGCTTCGGGATTTCGTGGCTCTGAATTAGTAAATATCAATGTTAGTGATGTCGATTTTCGTGGAAGAATTATTAAAGTTATTGGTAAAGGCTCAAAAGAAAGAATTGTTCCTTTTTCCGTAGAATGCCAAAAAGCATTAAATACTTATTACAAAGATTTAAGACCAAAATTATTACTTAAATCTACAAGTGAAGAAATATCCACTAAATTATTTTTAAATAGTAAAGGCGAAAAATTAACTTTACGTGGTTTAGAATATATTTTACATCAAATAGAAAATAAAACAGGAATTTTTTTAGGGCTTCATCCCCATATGCTTCGTCATACTTTTGCCACTGGTCTTTTAGAACGAGGTGCGGATTTAAGAGTAATTCAAACGATGCTAGGACACGCCTCTATTTCCACAACTCAAATCTACACTCATGTAACTACAGAGGCGATGAAAAAAGAATATAATGAAGCTCATCCTCGTGCAAAAATAAAAAAATAGCGACAAATATTTACTCTTTGTTGATAAATACTCAATAATGTTGTATTCTTTTTTTTGGAAACGGAGGAAAAATATGTCAAATAAAGTAAAAGGTTATTTGCTTGGAATTTTAGCTTCTTTAGCTGTAGTGGCTCTTTGGATTGTTCTTTATGTTTTTGTTGGTATTATTGCAGGATATATCGGTGCGTTAATGGCACTATCAATTATCATGATTTACAAAAAATTTAATCCAGAAGATAATAGTAATGTTATTTATGTTATTGCTTCAGTTATCGGATTATTTGAAATCTTCATTGCGGAATTTGTAAGTGTTGGTATTATGTGCGCTCAAGAAAATATTGATTTTGCTAGTGGTATCACTAAAGCATTTACATCAATTGCTCTTGATGTTGTTGTTGCGATAATTTTATCGGCTTTAGTTTTATTCTATTACATTAGACAACAAACGAAAAAAGTAGAAACTCGTAAAGTAGAAAGTACAGCTTCACTAGTAGAAAACACTGAAACAAGTGAAGAAGCAAACGAAAGTGAGAAATAATCATGGATTTCAAGCAAACTAAAGATGAACTAATTGCACAAGGGTTAATTTCTTCAACTGAAGATTTGATTCTATGTGAAGACGCTCCTAGTAATTTTGAAGTCTTTATGGGCGGAGCGTTAGGCGCGGCTTTAACCGCGAATAAGCGTAAAGTATATGCTTTAACTGTTGATGATAAGCGTATCCAACTTTTTTATTTAGATAAGAAAACTTTAAAATACTTAAACCTAGTTGAGCGTTATAACATTAGCGATTTGAAAAAAATAAAAGCAAGTACTTTTTTAGGCTATCAAGTTATATTTAAAACTAGTGAACACACTATTAATTTGTTATCTTTTAAAAAGTATCGTGGCTATGATCAAAAAGAGGCTGTTAAGAGTATTTTTAACAAGTTAAAAGTATTAAAAAAATGATTATTTACGGGAAGTTATTTTTCTTCCCATTTTTATTTGTTTAAAAAGCAAAAAAAAGTTGCATAGTAATACTTACTATGGTAGAATAACTTGGCCTGAAAAATCAGGACTACACACATCATGGATTCATAGTTCGTGTCTTAATTACTTAAGGGATTATGTTCGAAGTGATGGAGGAACTAACAAAAGGAGGACTCATAAAATGAGCGAAAAGGAAGAAGTCGTAGTAGAAGAAAACGTTATGGAACAAGCTATGCCTGAAGAAGGTACACCTGTCATAACAATGAAAAAACTTCTTGAAGCTGGTGCACACTTTGGTCACCCAACAAGAAGATGGAACCCAAAAATGCAAAAATACATTTTTGGTGCAAGAAATGGAGTTTACATTATCGATCTCCAAAAAACTGCAGCTAAAATTGAAGAAGCATATGCAGCTTTAAAACAAATCGTATTAGATGGTGGTAAAGTTTTATTTGTTGGAACAAGAAAACAAGTCCAAGAAGAAGTTATTGAAGAAGCAAACCGTTCTGGTTCATTCTACATCACAAACCGTTGGTTAGGTGGTACATTAACAAACTTCAAAACTTTATCAAACTCAATCCGTCATTTAAAAGATTTAGAAAAAATGGCTGATGATGGTACATTTGATGTCTTACCTAAGAAAGAAGTTGCTCTTTTAAAGAAAGAACAAGAAAAATTAATGAAAAACTTAGAAGGTATCAAAGAAATGCGTAAAGTACCTAACGCAATCATCGTTGTTGATCCACGCATGGAACATAATGCAGTTGCAGAAGGTCGTAAATTAGGAATCCCTGTATTCGGTATTTGTGATACAAATGCTGATCCAGATGAAGTAGATTATGCAATTCCTGCAAATGATGACGCTATCCGTTCAGTACATTTAATCTTAGCAGTTTTAGCAGACGCTATCGTTGAAGCAAAAGGCGGACAAACAATTATTGCTTACACTAAAGATGAAGACGATTCAGAAGTCTCTATGAATGATGCTTTAAAAGAAGAAGAAAAGAAAGTTGAAGAAGATGCTAAAGAAGAAAAACCTCAACGTAGAGCACCAAGAAAAAGAGTAAACAAAGAAGAAACAGCTCCAAAAGCTGAAGAGGAAAAATAAAAATGGCAAAACCAATTATTGAATTAATCAAAGTTTTAAGAGAACGTACAGGTGCAGGTATGATGGACTGCAAAAAGGCATTAGAAGAATGCAATTGCGACATCGATAAAGCTTGTGACTGGTTAAGAGAAAAAGGTATCGCTAAAGCAGCTAAAAAGGCAAGCCGTATTGCTGCTGAAGGTTTAACATTTGTTAAAGCATGTGATAAATGCGGAAAAGCAATTATCATTGAAGTTAACTGTGAAACAGACTTCGTTTCTAAAAGTGATGCATTTAATGAATTAGTTCAAGAAACAGCTAGAGTTATTATGCACAATAATATTGCTACTGTTGAAGAAGCAAAAGAAAATGCAGAAATCAAAGATTTATTTACTAACGCCACTGTTAAAATTGGTGAAAAATTAGATTTACGTCGTTTTGAAATTGTTGAAGCTTCAGAAGGACAAGCAATTGGTACTTACATCCACATGAAAGGTAAAATTTCTGTTTTAGTAGTTACTGATAAAGCTTGTGATGATGTTAAAGGTTTAGCAATGCACATTGCTGCTAATAACCCATTATATATCACAAAAGCTGATATCCCTGCTGATGTATTAGAACACGAAAAAGCTATTCAAATGGAAGCTGCTAAGACTGATGAAAAATTAGCTGGAAAACCAGAAGCAGTTGTTGCTAAAATTATCGAAGGTAAAGTTAACAAACAACTTTCTGAAACAACACTTTATGAACAAGATTATTTATTAGAACCAGGAACTACAGTTGGTAAGTTCTTAAATAGTCGTGGTGTTAATGTTGTTAAATTCGTACGTTACATGGTTGGCGAAGGCATTGAAAAACGTAAAGATGACTTTGCTGCTGAAGTAATGAGCCAAATTAAATAATTAAACTTTAAAGAACACTCCTTTTGAAGTGTTCTTTTCATAAACATTGGAGGTATTATGAATACATATAAACGTGTGTTATTAAAATTAAGTGGTGAAGCACTTGCTGATAAAAATAATAATATGATTCTAGAAAATTATAGTCTAGATCAAGTCGCGGCATCTATTAAATTAATGGTTGACAAAGGAATGGAAGTTGCAGTCGTCGTTGGCGCTGGTAATATTTGGAGAGGCAAACTTGCTAAACAAATTGGCATTGAAAGATCAACCGCTGATTATATGGGAATGCTTGGAACAATCATTAATGCTTTAGCGCTTCAAAGCGCTATTGAGAAGACTGGCATTGGCTGTCGTGTCTTAAGTGCTTTAGAGATTAAAGCAGTTGCTGAAACTTATATTCGTCGCCGTGCAATTAGACATTTAGAAAAAGGCCGTGTAGTTATATTTGCTGGTGGTACAGGTAATCCATATTTTACTACTGATACATGTGCTACATTACGTGCTATGGAAATTGAAGCTGATGCTATCTTAATGGCTAAAAATGGTGTTGATGGCGTTTATACTGCTGATCCTAAATTAGATAAAGATGCTCAATTTATTAAAACTATTACTTTTGATGAAATGTTAAAACGTGAATTAAGAGTTATGGATCCAACTGCAATTGCTTTACTTAAAGATAATCAAATCGAAATACGCGTTTTTGATATGAATGAGCCTACAAATATTGAAAAATTAATTAATGGTGAAGACATTGGAACCACCATAATAAAAGGAGAATAAAACAATGGATGAAGAGTTAATCTTAGAATGTATTGAAGAAATGAATAATGCCCACGCTAATTTTGAAAAATCATTAGCAACATTACGTGCTGGACGTGTTTCTCCAGCTGCTTTAGAAGAAGTAAAAGCTGATTATTATGGAGAAAAAACTCCTATTACTTATATTGCTTCAATTACTAATATGCAATCAAATGTCTTAGTGGTAAAACCATTTGATCGTAATGATGTTAAATCCATCGTTGCTGCTATTAACGAAGCCAATTTAGGTGTTAATCCAATTAATGATGGAGATTCTATTCGTTTAGTATTCCCAACTCTAACTGAAGATCGTCGTCGTGATTTAGTTAAAGTTGCTAAAAAATATGGCGAAGAAGCTAAAGTCGCAATTCGTAATATCCGCCGTGATTATAATGATAAAGTCAAAAAGGATAAGGAATTGCCAGAAGATTTAGCTAAAAAGCTTGAAAATGATATTCAAAAAGCAACTGATGAGGCTGTTAAAAATATTGATGCTTCTGTAGCTAAAAAAGAAAAAGAAATAATGGAAATTTAATTTTATTAGGTAATTTCATAATTTATAAATATTGGG
>CALBGF010000042.1 GCA_937893635.1 uncultured Mollicutes bacterium
AATGTCTTCGTCCCCCTCTTTTTTTTCTTTTTCCAATGATTCTAACGGTTTTTAGAGTTTATTGATGCTTCTTACCTTCTATAAGAAAGACAACCTCATTTCTCCAGAATAAAAATTATTAACATTAATACTAATTAAGTCATTATTACTATAAACAGTAAAACCGATATAACGTTTTTCTTTGTTTTCTATTTTTCTTACTGCTTCAATAGCGTTATCAATAGCATTACCAAATAAAACATATAAATCACTATCATCAATAAAACTTAACTTCTTACAATCAGCCATACAAGTCAATTTGATACCTTCTTTAGAACATAAAAGATTCTTTTCTGTTAATATGATATCTATTGCTTCATTACCTGTTTTTACATTAGCGTCATAGATCGAAATCATGTTTTCAATTTCATTAATATAATTATCATCAATTTTACTTTTGGCAAATGCTCTAATTTGATATTTTAAATCGTGACATTTTAAATTAATGGAACTAATATTGCCACGACTAATTTCATATTGTTTTCGAGCTTGCGCTAGTAACTCTTGTGTGGTTTCAATTTCTTTTTTCATCTTTTTAGCGGATACTAAACTAAGTTGAATATAAAACACTAATATACAACATAAAATGTTATAGATGCATATTACTATTTCATATAACGAATTAGCGTTACTATCGATATAAACTACAAAAGCATTGATTAAAATATCAACAATTAATATTAAAACCGCTAATAAAAGAACATTCTTATTTTTAAGATTAATTTCTCCTTCTTTTACTAATCTTTTAGCTAAAAATGCATAACAAATCCAATATATAACAAAATATATTTCAAAATAAATTAAAGATACTAAGATTGTTGTATTAGTGATATTACTTAAATCAAATACAGTATCGCCATACATATTAATCACACTTGTAAAATCAAAACAACTACCAATCAAAGCATATATTTCATAAGATAAATGTTGCACTGTATATGCAGTAATTGAAATAAAAAAGCCATTTACAAATGTTGTATCAAATGAAAACATAATAAATGATAAATAAGATACAACAAATAATGTAAAAAACATTAAACTAGAATACCAACCTGAATAAGACACTAATGGAAAGAAATATGCCACTAAATAGTTTAAAATAATTCCTCCAATAAGACGCAAAACAAAGTGTTTTCTTTTAGGAAAGCGAAAAGCAAATAAAAACTCCGCAACTAAAAGTTCCGTTATAAAAATTAATTTATATAACGCTAGTTCGGTCATTACGAAGATAATCCTCCACCTAAATAATTATTTAAAGCACGGATAAAACTATTTTTCTTTGGTAATGAAATTTGTAATACTTCTTTTCCTAAATGACAATTATATCCATCAATTCCAGTTACATAATGCAAATTTACTAAATAGCATTGATTGCACAATGCAAAAGGTAAATTGCTTAATTCATCGCAAACGCTTTTTAAACTCCCAATCGCACTAATATCTCCATCAAGAGTGTGATAAATAAGTCGATGTTTAATTACTTCTACATACTTAATTCTTGAAGCTAACACTAATTTTTTTTCAGATCTCGTAGAAACCCAAATTCTTTTTTCTGTTCTAGATTCAATTCTTTCTAATGCCCTGTTAAGTTTTAATACAATATTATAATAAGACACCGGTTTAACAATAAAATCAAACGCACCTACTTCATATCCATTAACTGCGTATTGTGCTAGATTAGTTACAAATATAACTAAAACACTACTATCTATTTCTCGTAGTTTCTTAATTGCAGACATTCCGTCTAAATCTGGCAAGCCAATATCCATTAAAACAATATCAAAATTATTCTCATAAAGTTTTAGAAAAATAACTGCAGAAGTAAAAGTTTCTACTTTTAAAGCAATGTTATATTCTAAAGAATACTTTTCTAAATAACTAGTAATTTCTTTTAAATTATTCTTTTCATCTTCCACTAATGCAATCTTAATCATATAATTACCTTCATTTGTTTTATTATCAAGAATCTTTTATCTATTGGCAATAAATAGAGCATATTCTAAAACTTTAGAAGCATATTCTTTGGTGTTGTAACCGCTTCACATAATCATTTTAGCATATTTGATTTAATTTTTAATAAAAATAACTCATTTATTTACTATTTAAACCTGCTGCAATTTTTTCAATTTCTTTAATATCAAAATTATGCTTTTTAATTAAATTAAAGGCATTTGCTTTATCTTTATCAAATAGTTCAAGCGCTAATAAGTAATGTGCATAAACATATTT
>CALBGF010000043.1 GCA_937893635.1 uncultured Mollicutes bacterium
ACTTGACAGTGCTAAAAAGTGAACTATAATGTTATTGTAGTTGTTTAAGGGGGATTAAAATTATGCAAGAAACAAAAGAATTTAAAACAGAATCAAAGCGTTTGCTTGATTTGATGATTAACTCAATTTATACCAATAAGGAAATATTCTTAAGAGAATTAATCTCAAATGCATCAGATGCAATCGATAAATATCATTATTTATCACTTAGTGATGATAAATTAAAGAAAGAAGATCATTATCATATTTCATTATCTTATGACAAGAATTTAAGAACTATTACTATTGAAGATAATGGTATTGGTATGACTTATGATGAAGTGAATAACAATTTAGGTACTATTGCTAAATCTGGTTCACTTGAATTTATGGAAAAATTAAAAGAAGCTAATGAAAGTAAAGATCAAAAAGACATTGATATTATTGGTCAATTTGGTGTTGGCTTCTATTCTTCTTTTATGGTTGCTAGTAAAGTAGTTGTGGAAACTAAGTCTCCATTCTCCGAAAAAGGATATCGTTTCACTTCTAGTGGTTCTGATACTTATGATGTTGAAGAATGTGATAAAGAAAGTCATGGTACAGTTATTACTTTATATTTAAGAGATAACACGGAAGAAGAAAACTATGACCAATACTTATCTGATTGGATGATTAAGAATTTAGTAAAGAAATATTCTGATTATGTTCGTTATCCAATTGAAATGATGGTTACTGAATCTGTTAATGATAAAGACGAAAATGGTAAAGATATTGAAGGTAAGTTCCATGATGAAACTCATCTTGAAGTTCTTAACTCCATGGTACCTTTATGGAAGAAAAATAAATCAGAAGTTAGTGAAGAACAATTAAATGAATTTTATAAGCAAAAATTCCAAGAATTTGAAGATCCATTAACATCTCTATTTATTAAGATTGAAGGATTAATTTCTTACAATGCTTTAGTCTTTATTCCTAAAGAAGCACCATATAACTTATATTCTGATAAATATGAAAGAGGTTTACAACTTTATACTAAAGGTGTCTTCATTATGGATAAGTGTAAAGAACTTATTCCAGATTATTTAAGATTTGTTAAAGGTCTTGTTGATACAAGTGATATTTCTTTAAATATATCTCGAGAAATGCTTCAACAAGACACACAAATTAAGAAAATCGCTACTTCTATTGAAAAGAAAATTCTTGCTGAATTAGAAAGAATGAAAAATGAAGACTTTGCTAAATATGAAGAATTCTTTAAAGTATTTGGCGTTAATTTGAAATATGGTATTTATGAATCTTATGGCCAAAGAAAAGATAGTCTTAAAGATTTATTACTCTACCATAGCTTAAATGAAAATAAATACATTACTTTAAAACAATATGTAGAAAACATGAAGGAAGGACAAGATACTATCTATTATGCTTCTAATAAATCTAAAGAAGCTGTAGAAGCTATGCCTCAACTTGATGCTTTAAAGAAAAAAGGTTACGATGTTCTTGTATTAGTGGATGATATTGATGAATTCACTCTTGAAATGATGCAAGATTATGATGGTAAAAAGTTTAAATCAATTAATCAAGGCGATTTAGACTTATTAAATGATGATGAAAAGAAAGAAAGAGAAAATCTTGAAACTGAAAAGAAACCTTTAATTGACGCAATTAAAGGAGCCTTAAAAGATAAAGTTAATGATGTAAAGATTTCTTCTCGTTTGGTATCTTCTCCAGTATGTCTTGTATCAGGTGATGGGGTAAGTTTTGAAATGGAACGTGTCTTAAAACAAATGCCAAATCAAGGCGATATTAAAGCTGATCGTATTCTTGAGATTAACCCAAATCATGACTTATTTAAAGCACTTGAAAAAGTCTATAAAGATCATCCGGATAAATTAAATGATTATGCGACACTTCTATTTGATCAAGCAATGCTTATGGAAGGCATGAACATTGAAAATCCTGTTGAATTCTCAAATAAAATGTGTGCATTAATGATTGATGCCGCGAAATAATTAAATAAAAGAAAAAACCATTAGGTGAAATATCTTAATGGTTTTTTCATGCTCTCTTAGTTTTGTATTTTTTTATTAATTTGAGTAAAAAACACACTTATTTTCCAAAGTGTATTTTAAATTTATTAATCTTATTTTACTTTATAATTTTCAGCAATAAATAAAGTATTTTGTGTGGTATTACGTGATAAGAATGATTTAGAATAATTAAAAGTATAAGTCGAAATCCCATCAGTTGTCATAAGTGATATTTGGCTTACATTTATAAAATCCCAATAATATTCTTTGTCTGAAACACCTTTCCAGATTGCACTATGATCTTTATTAATTACAATATACTCACAACCATCATCACTATATCTTTCTGCAAAAAAATCATCGCTTCTAATATATTTCTTTCCATATTGAATAGTGGAATTATTACTATCACAAGAGCTTAATGCAAATAATGATGAACACGCTAATAAGGATGTGACTAATAATTTTTTAAGTTTCATTTTCTATGTTTCCTCCGATGAAAATTATAGCAGTTTAGTAACAAAAAAACACTAAAAATCAATATTTTTGTTATTAGACATATTACTTAATTTTTTGTTTATTTGGTGTAAATATTCAACATTTAATAATTTTAAATTATATTTTGAAAATATTAATTTTGTTGGTAATGTTAAAACTAGGAATCCTAGGTTAATACCTCCTACAATCATTAAAGATGGTGGCCAATATATTTCTGAGGCGCTAAAACAAGATATAGTTAATGCTACATTAGCTATTGCCACTACCAAATAAACTATCATTAGTATAGTTATATAGTTATTTTTAAAAATATTGTAGCAATATTTACAGTTATCACATGTATAAAAATTTTTATAGTTTAAAATGTATGAAATTACACTAGATATGTAAGCTAATGATGCAAGCCCCACTAAACTAACTAA
>CALBGF010000044.1 GCA_937893635.1 uncultured Mollicutes bacterium
TTATTGAGTAATAAGTATTATATAAAATTAAAATAAATAAATTGAAAAGAAATGGAGAAAATTAGAATTATGTCAAATTTATTAAAAACAAACACATTTAAAATCGTTGGAAAATTAACATCTGCAAATGTTGAACAAAAATCAAAAACTACTGATGGTAGCACTTATGTTATGGTTAATGCAGTAGTTGTATCAAGTATTAATGGCGTTGAAAATGATTATGAAATTACTTTCTACGCAAATCAATTAACAGCAGATAAAAAAGTTAGCACATTATTTAACCAATATGTTTCAATGCCATCATTAATCGGCAAAAAAGTTGAAATAAGCGGTTCAATTAGAAGTAATCGTTTCTATAGTGTAAAAGATGATCAAATGAGAAATGCTCAAACATTATCAGGTCGTTTTGTTCACGGTGTCGCAGATTCAGTTGAAGATTCCGCAATCTTTGAAGTTGGCGGTTTCTTAGTAAGTGCATTAACAGAAAAGAAAAATAAACAAAATGAAATTTATGCCTATGAAGTTGGTATGGGTGTTGCTAATTATAATGAAGATAATATGTCTTTAATTACATTACACATTAGACCTACTGATAGAGAAATCATTAATGGTTTAAAAAATTATCAAGTAGGTAATACATTTACTTTAAATGGTTCATTAAACTTTATCACAAAAATCGTTACTCAAGAAGATTCAAGTGAAGGTGGATTTGGTCAAAAAATTGTAAGAACTTTCACAAATAAACAAAAGAACTATTGGGTTGAAGGTGGTTCCGCAGTAATTACTGATCCTGATCAAGCATATAGTTCCGCATTAGTTCGTACATTAACAAGTGCTTTTAAAGCAAAAGATGTTGAACTTCAAAATAATGCAAAATCAAAAGGCGAAACAAGCGCAGCTCCAGTAGAAGATGCACCTGTTATTACAAGTCGTCAAGCAAGTTTAATTTAATTTAATGGGGAGTTAATCTCCCCTTTAATAGTATATATACAATAGGAGTTTAAATATGGAGCAAGAGAAAAAATATACAAAAGATGAAATTTTTAAAGAGTTAAGTAAAATAGATTTATCAAATCAAATTAAACAAAAATTAGGATTAAATTATTTAAGTTGGGCTAATGCCTGGAAGATTTTAAAAGAACATTTCCCTAATGCGTTTTATACTATTTATAAACATAAAATAACTACAAGTGAACAAGTTGTTACTAATGATAATGGAATAACTACAACAGTAGTAAGAAATTATGAAGATGAAATTCCTTATTTTACAGATGGAAAAACTTGTTGGGTAGAAGTTGGCGTCACGATTGAAGGTTTTGAAGAAGTCGAAATTTTCCCAATTATGGATAACCGCAATAATGCGGTTAGAATTGAAAGCGTGACTTTAACCGCGGTTAACAAGGCAATTCAAAGAGCATTTGTTAAAGCTTGTGCTAGACATGGTTTAGGATTATATATTTATGCGGGTGAAGATTTACCTGATGATGATAAAACATTACCAAATGTAAAAGAAATTATGAATAAGGCAGATACATTAACATTAGTTAAACTTGATCAAACCGCATTTGACAAAATGAAAGCGGATGTAATTACAAAAGTTCAAAAGAACTATAAAGGTTTAAGTAATGACGTTGTTGCTTATGTTGGCGATTTATTTAAAGGTAAACGCTTATCAACATTAACAATCGAAGATGCCGATAATTTACAAAAACTTAATTTCTTCTTAGATGAAATTAGTAAAGGAATGTAATGGCGTTATATTCGCTTAAAGAATTACAACAACTAATTAAGGATGTGATGGGAATTAAAACCATCACACCAATGATTAGTAGACAAATAAATAAGTTTGTATTAGATTACAATATGACATATAAAGAAATTGCACGTTGTATTGTATGGTATACAGAAGTGGCAAAGAAAACATTTGAACCATTATACGGCATCGGAATGGTTGTTAATGTGCGCGAACAAGCCGCGGCTTATTTTAAACAGTTGGAACTTGACCAACAAAGACAACAAAAGGAAGCAGAAAAAGTTGTCCAGTATCAAGACAATAATATTATATTCAACATAAAATCATTAAAACATAAGAAAAAACAACCAAAACAAATTGACATTTCACAAATAAATGTTAAAGGAGATAAGAATAATGATTAAAAAAGATTTATTCGATACTAATGCTTCTTTATATGTATTAAGTTGTTTAATGCACAAACCGCTTTTGCTACAAGATGAACAATATGTCTTTACAAAAACGGATTTTTATAAACCTTTACAACAAATGGTATTTGGCGCAATTTATAATATGGCGCAAAATGGTGTGGAACATATCACAACTCAAGATATTGATTTATATCTTAAACAATTTGATAGTCAATATGAATATTATACAAAGAATAAGGGTTATGAATTTGTTCTTCAATGTTTTCAAACCGCAGAAGGTAGCGACGAAAAACAATTTGATTATTATTATACAAGATTAAAGAAGTTTTCAATGTTGCGCGATTTTGAAGCTATTGGAATTGACACAACAGAATTTTATGATACTTCAAATACATTAGATAGAGATGCAGAAGATAGAAAAATAAATAGTATTTCATTAAATGCTATTGGTGATAGAATTAGAGACCAATTAGCAGGTATTGAAAATAAACATATAGGAAAAGATGAAGGAACTTCGCAAAATGCCGCGCAAGGTATGAGAGCATTAGTTGCTAGTTTGAATGAAAATCCAGAAGTCGGTTTGCCGCTTGACGGATCTTATATTAATAGCGCGACTAGAGGTGCGCGATTAGGTAAATTATATACATATAGTGCACCATCTGGTTCAGGTAAAACACGTTATATGGTAGGTAATGCGTGCGCGATTAGTATGCCATATATTGATAAAAATGGCAAAGTTGTAATGAGAGGCGAAGGAAAAGGAGATTATCAAAAAATATTATATATTGCAACTGAACAACAAGCAGATGAAATTCAAACAATGATTTTAGCTTATGTTAGCGGTGTTAATGAAAAGAAAATTTTATTAAGCAATAGAACAGAAGAAGAGGAAAGAAGAATACAACAAGGATTAGATATAGTTGATGCTTATGGTCCTAATTTTATTATTGAATGTATTCCAGATCCGAGTATTGCTCTAGTTAAGGCACGTTTAAGAAAATATATTATTCAAGATGGAATTGATTATATCTTTTATGATTACATTTTTAGTAGTCCAGGTTTATTGAGTGAATTTAAAGATATTGCGGTTCGTGAAGACGTAGCATTAATGATGTTATCAAATAGTATTAAAGAAATCGCAATGGAGCATAATGTATTTATTCAAAGTGCGACGCAATTAAATGATGCTTGGTCAAAACGTGAAATCGGTCCAAGAGATCAAAATTGTATTAGAGGTTCAAAGGCTATTGCGGATAAAATTGATATTGGTATGATTGGTATCCGTATTACAGACGAAGAAAAGAAACAAGTTGACGCAATTTGGGGTGAAGTTAAACGTGCATTGCAACGTAAATTTCCAGGTGAAACAATTCCTGATCCAAATATTGTTGTTGATATATATAAAAATCGTCGTGGCGATTTAAACGCGGTTAAAATATTTAGATATTTTGATTTTGGTACTTGCCACGCAGTTGATTTATTTATTACAGATAGTAGTTATAAAACTATTCAAGACGTTCCGTTATTACAATTCGATCAACGTCCACAAGATTTCTTATCATTGAAATCAGGAGGTGTGTTATAATGGATTTTAAAGATTTACGTGAACAATTAACAGATGAAAGTATAAAATCAATTTTAGCACAATTTAATGTTGAACCTTATGATGAAAATGATAATGAGATTATATTTCCAACTTGTTGTCATAATTTAGAAGGTGGCAGCCCAAAACTTTATTATTATAAAAATACTAAATTATTTCACTGTTATACTGATTGCGCGGAAACATTTGATATATTTACACTTTTACAAAAAATGTATGATTTGCGCGGCAAAGAGATTACATTACGTCAAGCGGTTGAAATTTGCGATTTAGACAGCGGAAGTTTAACGCCGACTGATAATTATGATTATAAAAGTGATTTAAAATATTTACAACAATTAAATAATTCTTATATTCCTAATGTTGATAATTTAGATTTTAAAATTTATGACAAAAGTGTATTAAGAAAATTTAGCTTTGATTATATAGGTTTAATGCCTTGGATTGAAGAAGGTCTAGGTGTTAACGCATTACAAAAATTTAATATTAAATATGATAAACCGCATCAAGCAATTATTATTCCAAATTTTGATTATAATGGAAACTTGATCGGTGTAAGAGCTAGATATTTTAGACCCGCGGATGTAGCAAAAGGTAAATATAGACCAATTTATATTGATGGTGTTTTATATAATCATCCAACAGGAAGAACCTTTTACGGTATTTATGAAAATCATCAAGCAATAGAAAGAAAACATACTTGTGTAATTTTTGAAGGTGAAAAAAGTGTATTAGCATATGATACAATTTATGGAAGCGAGAATAATATAGCTCTTGCGACTTTAGGTCAAAATATTACACGCGATCATATTCAATATTTATTAAAAATGAAAGTTCAAAATATTATTTTGGCTTATGATACAGATTATGAAGATTATACACAATTAAAAGAAGTTGAGCAAAAATATGTTGACAAAGCGAATATTTTAGCACCATATTTTAATGTAAGTATTTTAATTGATTATGATTTTATTCTTCCTTACAAAAGTAGTCCGATAGACGGAGGTAAGGAAACATTTGAAAAATTATTAAAAGAGAGACGAATTATATAGAGGTTAGTATGAAGAAAGTTCAATTAAAAGTTAATCATTTAAAATATGATGAAGATAAAAGTTTTTTAGTCCAATATCTTGAAAGTTTAGGAATTAGCGAAGAAGCAATTCCTAGCTTTATCAATAGAGCAAAAGGAACAGATATTGATGACTGGCATAAATTAGATAATATGGAAACCGCGGTTCAACAAATGCGCACTTGGTTAGATATGGGTTCAAAGGTATTTGTTCAAGTTGACTCTGATACTGATGGATATACTTCCGCGGCGATACTTATTAACTATCTTAAAAAACGTTATCCTGAAAATGAAATAGTATGGCGTTTACATAACGGCAAAGAACACGGTGTATTAGTTGATACTGTGCCGCAAGATTGTAAAATAGTTGTTATTCCTGATGCAGGAAGTAATCAATTAGCGGAACAAAAACAATTAGTTGCGCAAGGAAAATTAGTTATAGTGCTTGACCACCACGAAGTAGAGCATTATGAACCTACTGGCGCAATTATTGTTAATAATCAAATGAGTAAAGATTTCAAGAATAAGAATTTGAGTGGTGCAGGTATTGTTTATATGTTTATTAATGCCTTTGATGATTTAATCTTTGGACATGATAAATTACATGAAGATTATCGTGATTTAGCCGCGGTTGGAATTATCGCAGATGCAATGAATATGAGTGCTCTTGGAAATAATTATTTTGCCTATTACGGTTTAAATAATATTAAGAATCAATTTATCGCGGCATTAGCAAAGAAACAAGACCGTGGTGGTGGAAAAGGCATTAAAGATCCGCAACATTTAACTAAAATTGACGTAGCATTTTATATTGCGCCAACAATTAATGGTTGTATACGTGGTGGTTCCGCAGAAGATAAACAAACTATGTTTGAAGCAATTATGACTTCTGATAGCGATAAAATATTTACTACAACTTATCGCGGCATTACTCGTAATGAGTCTTTATATGATTACGCGGTTCGACTTGCTTGTAATGCGAAAAGCCGTCAAGACGCCGCCAAAAAGAAAGGTTTTGAATGGTTATGCGATAAAATTCGCGCAGAAGGTTGGGATAAACATAATATTATTATCGCGCCGCTCGAAGGCTCTGATACTTCAAAAATTACACCTAATTTAACAGGTCTTGTGGCAATGGAATTAGTTAAAGAATTTAATAAACCTTGTTTAGTATTAAGAGAAACAATGTTTGATAATCAAGATGTATTTGGCGGTAGCGGCAGAAATGGCAATTTTTATGGTTTGCCAGGTTTAAAAGATTTTTTACACGAAGCGGGAGTTTATTATGCTGAAGGGCATCAAAATGCTTTTGGAGCCTTTTTACTTCAAAGTCAAATAAATTCTATCCGCGCTTATGCAGATGAACATTTAAACAATAGTGTTTTTGAAGATAAAGTTTATGAAGTCGATTATATTTTC
>CALBGF010000045.1 GCA_937893635.1 uncultured Mollicutes bacterium
ATCAATTTTTAGAAATTTTTATCGACATTATTTAAAGAAATATTGTGGCATTCTAGCTGTCTTTGTTTTATAATCTTCGACAAAGTGAGGAATATTACCTGCTTGAACTCTCTTTAATCCTAAGTTTGTTCTTTCAGCATCCGCAACAACAATAGCAATATCAATTTGCTTACCTGCTTCAATTGCGGTTTTAAACTCTGGAGCAAAAGTAAATGGAATCAACACTTCGCCAACATAGCCAGAACTATTTGTTGTAAATGCAACTTGAATTAGTGACTTATTTTCCACATAAGTTGTTTTTGTTCTTACTGAGGAAACGGCCATATAATTATAAGAAGACCACGTTGGAGCAAAGGCAACTTGCAACACACCTCCTTCTTTATAATCTTTATATACCTGCATATCCGCATTAGGCATATCACTGATTGAAGACATGAATAACTCTACACAATCACCGAGCCAGAAATCATTAACAGTTTTAACATTAATTTCATTGTCGAAGACATCAAATCCAAAATAGATTCCTTTGTCATCCCAAGTCATTTGTAATTTGTTAATTTTGAAATGATTTTGTAACTCTTCTAGTGTACGCTCTGTGCCTTCCGCATCAGAAACACCATCAATTGTTATATCTAAAGCTTGAGCAGCATCCCAATCACTTAATTTACCATCGATTGTAATACTTGATTTTGCTTTAGAAACGTCTACTTCTGGACCAGCTTCACCATTTTCACGTTCTTTGATGTTGATATTATCTTTAGCGGTAATATCACTTGGTGCTGTTGTTCCTTCTAAAATCCATCCGCTTAATCCTTTTCCTAATGTGTAATTGCTATAATTACCATCTAAAGTTAAATTACCGCAATTAGTTAATTGGAATATAGTATTGAAAGTATCGCCAGATGGTTGTGTATAACTACTTTCATTAAATAAATTGTCTTTAATAACTGAGCTACCTACACCACGTAATGACATTGCAGCATTACCATTTCTTGATATAAAGTTATTTTCAACAACCATATCATGCATAGTACCTTTAGGTGCTACAGAAGCATTACTAGAAATTGCAAATATTGAAATATCTCCATATAAAGGTTCTGGTTTAATATAGCAGTTTCCAATAAATTTATTATTTTTAATTTGAATACCTTGTCCTAATGTTGCTTCATTATATTTGTCCATTGCGGACGCTACTTGGATTGATCCATGTCCAACATACATAAAGGCGTTATTTGTAATAATCGCATTAGGTACTTGTACTAACACTCCACGATTTCTTTTATTTCTAACAATATTATTGCTGAAAACAAAGTTAGGAGTATTTGATACGAATGTTACACGACATGTTCCCCATTCGCCGACATTAGCTAATCTTTCTTTTACTTTAAACTTATAGCCATTAGTGATTGGAGTAATTTCTTCAATAGTGTAACTACCTTGAGATGGATTATGTGATTCAAATGTTTGTTCATCATATACTTCGAACTTATCACCAACTTTTGGTTCATCAACTCCGCCAGTTAATTTTGTAACTGAAATAGTTCTTGAACTTCCACCTTCTGCTTCTGATAAACGGTACCAGAAACCATGTTTAATATTTACGGCATCATCATGGGAATATTCAATAATAGAGTTAGTAATATGAACATCGCCATGCATTAATGAGAAGTGCGTTGCATCTGCTGTTGCGGTCATTAATGATGCACTATTTTCTTTAATAACTAAATTGAATCTATTTATGTAAAGATTTGTTGATTGTTGTGCCACAAACGCCATACCTGAAGCATGATTCATCGAAACGTTTTCAAAATATATATTTTCTGAATTACCAATATTAATACCACTTGCGTCATATTGTGAGAATTGAACTGATACTAATGTTCCGTTTCTTGGACGAGACTTTCCAGCAGTTTTGAAATTTACTTTTAAAGTATACTTATTATCATTTTTGTTAATTTCATAAGAAGCAAAATCATCAACTAAGAAGTTTCCACCTTCTAAAGGTGTTTTATTAATTTGTCCAAATTCGACCCATGAACGAATTTTAGGTTTTTTAGTTTCTACTAATTGCATCAATGG
>CALBGF010000046.1 GCA_937893635.1 uncultured Mollicutes bacterium
TTTTAATCTTTCAACACTATTAATATAATTTTGTGCGGCTAATTTGTTTTTCTTTAAATCTAATTTTTGTTGTTGAATATTTAATGCTTGAATTTGTTTATTTAAAGCAAATTCTTGAATTTTCTTCATTACAATATTAGCACCCATTAAACTAATAGTTGTAATTGTCGCAATCATTGCTGGTTGAAATGATAAAATTTGATTTATTACTTCAAGTATATTAGAAAACCCGTTTACTAAGTTTACAACCGCATCACTATTAACAAAGGATGTAACAATTTTTTCCCAAGCAACATTAACTTTATTTAATGCGGCCTCCATACCTTGAGTATAAGTAGCCATTTGAGCCATTGTAGCTCCGCTTGCTCTTTGAGATACTTCTTGTAATTCAATAACACGTTGATAATCATCCATCATAGCAATTAAACGTGATTGTTGACGAGTACCTGCTAAAGCTTTAGCAACTGCTGCTTGTTGATTTGTATTTAATGTATCCCATTTTTTACCTAAATCATCTAAAACATCTTCAGTAGAACGTAATTCACCATTTTGATTCTTTAATGCTATACCAATATAATTTAATTGAGTTTCAACATTGTTAATGTCTGTATCACCTTCAAGAGTTGAACCATAGTCTGTTAATTCACGCATACGTGCGATAATTGTTTTTAATGCAGTACCAATTGTTTCTGGAGCTTCTCGAGTAGTTTCAAGACCTTTAGATAACAAAGCAGTAGTATAATCAATTGACATACCTGCTAAGTTTGCTTGTGATGCGACTTTACTTAATGCAATAGCAATTTCATCGTATGAAGTAGCAGATGCTGCAGCGACTGCCGCAAACTTATCTGAAACTTTCATAGCATCTTCCGCGGATAAACGGAAACCATTTAAAGCAGTAGTTAAGTAGTTAACAGAATCAGCGGTACTAATACCCGCAACTTTCGCCGCACTAACTGCCGCTTTAGTTAAAACTAATGCTTCTTGAGTAGTTTTACCTTGACGCATATATTCCGCAGATATATTTGCAATTTCTTTTGTTGTAGCACCTGTTTGTCCCGCAAGCTCTTGATATTGAGTTAATAATGAGTAAACCTCTTTACGAGTTTTACCTGTTGTCATAGCTTGTTCAGTTAATGCTTTATCAAGATCTGTAATTGTTCCAACTGCTTCTGTTAAAGCCTTTTTAACTGATTTAAGAAGAACAGCATATAATGTAAATTGCTTAAAAGCTTTTCCTAAAGCACCACTTTGTTGTTGAAGAACTTTAGTTAAATCACCACCTGCTAAAGCAGTTAATTGAGACTCTTTCGCCGCATTGCTTTCTTCTTGTAAAACACTAATATCTTTACTTGTTTGAGTAGTATTTTGTAAAGTTTCTTTAACAAATTCAGGTTGTTCTTGTGTAGTTGGATTTAATCCTTCAAGTGTAACTTTTTCTGCTTGTAAATTAACTTGATCTGATTTAACTTCTGCTTTTAAATCTTGAACATTTTTTAAAGCTGCCGCATAATCTACTATACCGGCATTTTTAAATATTTGGTCTTGATTTTTAAAAGGTTCACCTGTAGTTTTGTTAACTTGTAAACGATTTTCTGAATATGCTTTTGCTATACTATCAATATTTGTTAATTCACGACCAGTAGACTTATTAATATAAATTTTATTATCATCTTTTTTAATTTTTTGTAAGGCTTCTTCTTGTGCTTGTAAAGCTTGACTTAATTTGCCTTGTGAAGTAATATATTTCTTATTGGCGGTTTCAACTTTATTTTGTTGAGCTAAATATTCTTTTGAATAATTACCAATACTAACTGCGCCTTTATCAATAATACTACGTAATTCTACCAATTGATTTAAAAAACGTGTAAGCTCAGGACCTTTTAATTTAGATAAATCTTGTCCTTGAATTTGAGTCAAAATACCTTGACCTTTTTTATAACGTTGTTCACCTATTGAGCCGCTAAATCCACCCTTATCACGAATACGTGCTAAATCTTGTTTGGCGGTTTGTATGTCTTCAGATAGCTTGACCTTGATTTTTAATTCATCAGCCATAGTTTACCTCCAGTAGATTAATCTACTATATCTTTAAATTCTTTTACTAAATCAGCGATTTCTTTATTTTCTGCCGCGTAAACATTACCAGCTTGATCTAAAATTTCTTTAATCTTATCAAAACTTAAATCATTAATAAAGTTTTGGATTGAAACTTTAGCTTCATCTAAATTAGTTAAATAGAATAATTTTGCTTCTCTTACTACTTCTTTTAATGACTTATGAGTAGTTTTGTAAAAAGTTGATTTTTTATATTGTGGTTCAAATTTTTTTACTGCCACTATCATATCAAAGTAGTTTGAAATTTTTAAAATTTCTTTAATTTTATTTTGTAATTCTTCATTATTCATAATTTTCTCCTTATCTTTTATTTTAGAACAATATAATTATTACTATCGCTTATTACACGAAAAATCAAATCTGTAGTGTTGCTAGCTTGACTAAATGTTAAACCGCGGTTTGCACGTAGATTACATTTTTCAATATGAATAAACATATGTTTAGTTTCATCATTAATATTACTAATACACTCTAAATCAAGAGTAAGATATAGGTTATCATTTGATGCAAAAGAATAACCAATTGTGCCAAGATAACTATAACATATTAGGTAATTTGATTGCGGTTTGTCTACTTGAAAGAAGTCATCAGTAAATGTTCCATATGCCTTTTCAAGTTTACCTTCATTATCATAAATGAATACTTGATAAATTTCTTCACTTGGTTTAGAAAAATATATTTTTCCTTCTTCGTCAGAGTTAAAATTTTTACTAACAGAACATAATTTCTCTTTTGATTTAAGGAAAATTAGATTTAAAATTTTATTTGTTAATGGAATATCAAATAATCTAATTTCATTTAATTTTTCTTGACTAAAGGCGAGATCAGTCATACCAGAAGTAAGATTTTTATTTATTGAATTGAATGTTAATTCAGCTTGAATATCATTAACTATTGTATAAGGTTGATTATCGTATTGTATTGTTTCATCGCCAATTTTTCCTGAATGATAGGCGCGAAAGATACAGTTTACTTTATTGCCAAGTTTGTAAGTTTCCATAGTATTACACCTCATTTTTCTAAGTATAGTATAATGCGGAATTGGATAGGAGTCAATTTTGAACAAAATAAAAACTCCCAAGAATTTTCTTGAGAGCCTTTTGATTTTATTGGTTAATTATTATTTTACTTCTAAAATAGAATAGAAAAGACCAACATTAATATCTTTACCATCTTTATCATGTAATTTAACAACTGTTGTCATTAAATCACCATTCATATCAAAGACTGTTGCATCTCCTTCAGCATCTTGTGTTAAATTGAATAAAGAGTCTGAAAGGAAATTGTAGAAAATAATTTTAACAGGAACTTGTTGACCTGATTTTTGATCAATAAAGAATGAATCTCCAATAATACATTTTTCACCAACAAAGTTTTCACCAACATTTAATGAAATACGACCTTTTTCTTTGTCTTTAACTGCTTTAGAATATCCATCTTTTTCAGCAGCAACTGTATCTGTAGTTGTATCTGTAGAATATTCAGTAATTGTACCACATAAAGCATCAAGAGCTTCAGAATTACCTAATGCATCTTGAATTTCTAAACGAGCAGATTTACCAAATTTAATTAATGGGTTTGAATATTGACCACCTGTAACTGTTTTTTCAGGTCCTTCAACAGTAACATTAGCAATTTTTAATGTATCTAAATGACATAAAGAATCTTCTGCTGTATATAATGCTAAAATTTCTTCAGGTGTTTTAGTTGTACTTTCAGAAGTTGAATATTCTACTGGATAAACGTCAGCGTTCATAACAGTAACAACACCAAAACGTTGAATCATTTTATTAAAATCAGCAGTGGATCCACCTAAATATGTATATTTTGCCATATTGTGTTTTTACCTCTCTTATTTTATAAAGAAATCGAGTTTTGAACCCTTTTTCATATTGCCTGCCGCAAATGCTTTCGCATTTACCTCATAAGACACTGACCCCGCGGCATAAGATTGGAGTCATTGAATTTGAGCCATTGTTTGATGCGATAAATAATCAAAAGTTAATGCAGGAAAAGCATATGTTATACTAAGAAACATTTTAACCAAACCATCTTTATCGCTAGATTGGTTTTTTTCACGCACTTTACGAATACGTTCTTCTGCTTCTTGTTGAGCCTTATAAAAAGCCTTCTCTGCTTCTGAATGAAAAGTAGGAGGTAAACTTACTTTTTCTCCACAAATTAATTTTAACACATAAAGAACATAATCTCAAATTTCTTCTGTCATAGTAAGATTATTAATTAAAATCTCTTTATCTAAAAAATTAAAAGTCATTTGAGGAAATAAATCATTTAATGTGTTTCTAATATATTCAGTAGTCTTAGAAAATTGCTTATACATACCTAAATCAAAAACGAGAATTTTTAACGCCGCAAAAGAAGAATCAATTTGCGGATTTAATTGCTTTTGATAAAAACTAACGGGTTGTATTAAGAAATGATAAGCAATATTTCATTCATCATCATGAAAGAAATCATAAATTGTTTTAACCTTCATAATGAAGCTTGTTTTATCTTCAACATAGAATGTTATTTGTTTATCAATAAAAAGTCGACTAATACTATAATTACTTTGAATTTTCATTAAATTTCAGCCTTTCTAGAATCTAAAGTCTGATCTGTAAATCTAAAATGAATACGATAGCCTGCACGCCATTCACTAATCATAACGTGAGACATACTTATGACTCTTATAATACCCGCACAAGAGAGTTTAAGATTATTAAGAATTTTAATAATTTTATTACTTGCTTCAATTAAACGGTTTTTATATTGTGAAAGCAAAATATGTGCCTCATCAGTAGTAATATATAAATCTCCTTCTGCGACATTATTATCATTATTAAAATCAACACCATCTAATAATAAAATAATATAAGTATTAACAGTAATTTTATTAATACTATCTACAACAGGAGGATAAAGATTTATATATTGTTTATCAATTAAAGTTGTTCAATCATTAATTATGACATTGCGGTTTAATGCGTCAGGAGAGTCATCGGTTAATAAAGCACATAATGACTCATCACGACTTAAAGCGATCGCGATTTCATTAATGGCTTTTGTAATATTATCTAAATTATTATTCATGATTATCACCTGATAAGAAAACTTTAGAAATTTTCTCCCCTTCTTTTTGATATTCTAAGTTAAATTTTGTAATACCAAATGGAACTTGAAATCCGACTTGATCGGCAGTATGTTTAATAATTTTTACATCTGCGTCAACTTTAAAATAACCATTTTCAGTAGTAATATAAATTGTTTTATTATATGGGAAATAAACAATATTTTCTTCTAAACTTAAATCATCTGATGGAATATCTACATCTGCAGGTTTTTCAATTACTTCTTGATTTTCTACAGTAGAACTGCTAACAGTAGAAGGAATAATTGAATAATAAATAATGCCTTCAGTAGAAATATTATCATATTCTTGAATTAACCAAGCACGATTTTTAATGATAATTTTATCTTTAAAATTTAATTGCGCCGCGCTAGGTAAGATTAATATTGGTTTTTGTTGCGACTCAAGAATAACATTCTGTTTTAATGTAATATTAATAAAGGATTTTTCAGGGCCTTTAAAATATCCCCACCAATCGCCAATTTGTGTATTACATAAAAATGCCAAATATTTGTGCCATCTAACATCTTTAATAACGACAATTTCTTCCGATACTAACATATGGAGTGTTTTCGCGGTTCAAATACTGCCGATGTCTAATGGCTCATTAATTTTTGTATAAATATAAGCACAATCTTTTTCTTGCTTGTTAACTACTGCGGCTTGAATTTCTTTGCCATTAGAACCAGTAATCTTAATGGAAGGATAACCATTTGCCACAAAAGAAGCATTTAATTGTGCTTGTGCTACCGTTCTTTTTAGTTGTTTTTGTTGCCAACGTGTAAAACTACTCATTGTTAATATCTCCTATTGAAGCGCCACGAGAAGCGTTAACACGACTATAACGAGTTTCCAAATCACGCGCATAAGTGCGATATTGATCCATTAATTTAGTATTTTTATCAACTGCATTAGCACGAGAGTAAGTTTTAATATTACTATCGGTATAAATATCTTCAAAATTATCGGCATTAGATAATAATTGTTCTACCCAATACACTTTCATTCATGCGATAAGAACTTCTAATTCCTTATAACCAAGATCATTTACAAAATAACCATGAGGAATTGCGCCTTCAGTATTTTCATCAACTTCAACTAAAGTATCTTCTTCTCTTATCGCATAGAAAGTTTCATAATCAGTAGATATTTTTGGAAACTTAAATGCCGCAATAGCACGACGTGCCAAATTGAAACATTCTTCGTCTAATTCATCTTGAGTAATTACTCCATAAATTTCACCGCGAATAGTAGCTATAAAAGGCGGAAATAAAACGTCATCTCAATATTGCATAATTACTCAACCTCCAATATATTATTGACCGTCCATTGTTAATTGGACATTAAACATTTGTTCAAGCATTGAAATAACACCTTGAGTGAGATTTGCAACTTGACTAATTGCAACTGATTTTACCATATCTGCGCCGTAAGTTTTAACCGCATTTTCAATTTTACTACGAACTCCGCTTTTAAGTATATCTGCAATTTCTTTTGTGCGATCAGGTTTAGCAGGAGTAAAATCTAAAATTTCGTCAAAATATACACCATTTTCAATTGCCGCTTTCGTTAATGCTACGGTATCACTAAATGTAAAATAGCCATTTTTATACATTGCATAAAGACTATTATCTAGGAAAATACCTAAAGCCCAATCCATTGGCAATACTTGTTGTGGTAAACGATCAGTAAGATAAATATCTTTTACTAATGCTTGATTTGATAATGGTGAAAGTCTAAAAAATACATCACCTGGAACTGTTTTAATAATTTTAAATGCTTTAACTTGTTCTTGCATTTCGGACATAAAGTCCTCCTTTCTATAAAATAATAAAGAGGAGAGGATTAACCCCTCCTCTCGTGGATTTTATTATTCAGCGTCTGTAACTGTAATAACAGCAAAGTTATTTGCCATTGCTAAGCCGACACCAAAGATTTTGCTTGCTTCCCATTTTTCAGAGCCAACAGCTTGTGTATTCTTTTGAATATACATTTCACCTTTTAAAGCGACTTTAACTGGTTTAGCACCTGAAGGTAATACGAAGACAAATTTTGGATCATAGAACCAATTTTTATTACCATTATCAATTAAGTAGTTTGGTAATTCAACAATTCTAACTCCTTTGTAAATACGAATGATACCGATTTCTCTACGGTCTGCAGAGTCAAGTAATTCTGGGTGTGAGCTACTACCTGGGTTTTCTAAATCAGATAATGCTGCATATGAACCAAAGATACTTGGGATACCATATTGTTTAACATAAGGTAAAACTTTGTCTAAAGCTCCGCCTAATGCTGCTTTTGTTGTTGAAACGTTTGCTGAGTTTCCACCATCAATTCTTGGATAACCTGCAACAGGTGCTCCTGAAGCTAATGCGTTGAAAACTTCTTTATAAATGATTTCTTCAAATCCTTCTAAAATATTGTTGTATAATTCACCTAAGCTCATTGTACCTAAGATGATTTCTTCTAATGTAACGAATAAACCAACTGTGTATACATCTGTTGAAGGTGAGAAATATTTGCTATCTAAACGTGCAGCTCTATAGATACCAGCACGTGCACCTTTACTAATTGTTAATTTTGCACGGTTTTTACCAATTTTTTCAATATTGAAAATTACTTCTGCATCTCTTGGGAATGTTCTAATTTCTGCGAATTCACCTAAAACTTGTTCAAGTTTTCTTGGTAAAATTTCGTCAACTGATTCTTCAATTAAAGCGAATGCTGCGCCTTCACAAGCACGAATATCTCTAATTGTTGGGTTTTCAGGAAGATTTAATTCTTTTGCTAAAGCGTTGACTGCTGCAGTATTGACATCTTCTGCTGAGAAGTTTGCACTTGGTTTATTTTCAAATGCTGCACATAATAATGTTTTTAATTCTTTATTCATTGTCTGTACCTCTCTAATTAAGCATTTTTGCCCATAACACCAATGTACATATAGTGTTTAGCTTCTGTGCCATCTGCTAATTTATTAACTGAATACCAGTCATCTTTGCTTTGTGTATTTTCTGCAGTTAATTCAACGATACCTAATTTTGCTAAATCTTCTGCTTCATATACGTAATCTGTCATCCATTCATCGCCAGGAATTAATTGGACTAAACGTGGATTTTCATGATCTAATTCTACACCGAAGAATCTTTTACCTGAATTTAATGTTAATAATTCTTCTGAGAAGTGTAAGAATACAGGTAATCCTTCTGCTGCTTTGATAATACCATCTTTGGAAATAGAACATAAAACACCATTTTCCATAATTTTACCTTCGCCATTGTATGTAATTGCGGCTTTTGCACTTTCTGCAACTTCCATTTGAGCAACTACGAAACCAGCTTGTAAACCTTTAAGGTTATTAGGTTCTACTTGTTTAAATTTTGGTAAGTAATCATAAATTGCCATAATTTTTTATACCTCTTTCTATCTCAAATGTTTTCTAACAAGTGAGTCTAAATTATCACTGTCATTATTTGTGTTAATTGGATTTACAATATTAAACACACGTTCAACTCTTGTTTCCTTATTATCACGTTTATAACGTCTTAATAATTCTAATTCAAGAGAGTCATTATCAAATTCATCGATACGTGCAGTGAAATCCGCGTATTCTTCATCTGATAATTCTTCTTTATAAGAATCTAGCAATGCTATTTTCTTTTCTCTTTTAAGGGCTTCAAGTTCTTCGACTTGGCTTTGAGCAAATGTGGAAGCACTTGAATCTTCTTGTTCGATTGTTTCATTTTCGCTCACTTTCTTTTCATCGGTGATCTCAGCGTTAGAAACTGACGCTTGTGAAACATCATCTACTTGAACCTCTGGAAGGTTTTCAGTTTGTTGTTCAATAGTTTCTTCATGGTTAACTACGTCAAGAGCAGTGGAAACTACTTCTGCCGCGTTAATTTCTTCATGTTCAACTACTTGTTCTTGAGTGGCACCCTCAACAATAGGGTCTTCAGTAGCTGTTGCTACGCCTAAATTTTCTTGTTCAGTTGCTTGTTCAACAGATTCTTCATTCTTTGGTTCTTCAACGATATCTTCGTAAACTACGTGAACTTCATTGACTGTACCTAAAGTAATTTCACCTTTTTCATCGCAAGTATATTTTACTCTGAATAATTTATTAGAGCCATCAATATAAGAGTAGAAGCGGACAATTGCATTGTCTTCAAACATATCTACAATTAATGTGAAAGCTTCATTGCCATATTCAGCTGCGAGTTTATCTTCAACTGCTTTAGAAATATCACCCCAGGAGAGCTTCATAAATTCTGCTAAGTCCATTACTTGGCCTCCTTTAGTTTTTTGATCATTTTCGCAATACTCACGTAAAATTTTCATTTTACTTTCAAACTTCTCATCACAAGAGAAGAAAGTTGACCCAGTAAATGCAGGTTTTTGATCATTACCTAATACGCTAACTCCTACAAATTTACCTTCTGTAAATTCGATGTTTTTAAAGTGGCGCTTGTCGTCATAGTTAATTGTGTATTTCACACTATGAGGGTCTAATTCCAATGATTGCGGATGGCCTACGATCTTTTTAGCAAGATCCCCTGTTTGATCTGGACGTTCTGTATAAAGAACAACATCACAAACACACCATTCAACTCCTTCATCGTCCTTTTCAAATCGCGGAGCGATACAAGGATCGACAATGCCTAAGATTTGTTGCTCAGTAGCATGTCCAACAAAATCGTCTTTTTCAGCATCCCAATAACTTACTACAGGAGTATAAGGAAGTGATTCAATAAGTTGTTCACTAAATGAATCAGAAAAATAACGATGATCTGCTGTTTCTCCTTTATAAAAGACCTTTAATTGTCCACGAGAGAAATTTTCTTGAGCTTCATCCTTAGAGAAGTTAATTAATTGAACAGGCCAACTGTAGTTGATTTTAAAATTCATATTAATCCTCTCTCTAAATTCAACTATTCTTGATTGTCTTCTGTTTTATTGTCTGATGGCTCAATTTCAGTTTTATTATCTTCAGACTTATCATTAGTTGATTTTGAATCACTGCCTTCTTCACGCGCTCTATCTTCTGAAGATTGAGTATATGAAGTTTGCATTGGTGTGATTTTATTTAGACCTAAGAAATCTTCAAGACTTAAAGTATCTTGAATATTCTTTTGCTTAATTCCTGACGCTATGAAATAATCCATCTTTCCAACTCCAAGTGTAGCATGAGTTTTAATGGTTTCCATATCATCAGTATAAGTATACGATGAAATTGGTAAAATGTCAATATCGGCTTGATAGTTTTTGAAATCAAATCAATTATTGACTGTGATATTATAGAAATTTAAAAGGACTTGAATATATTTTCATACCATACCTTTATCACGAATTAATGACATCTTAAGTGCCGTGACGCTATCACCTGAGAAAAGTCCGCTATTGAAACCCGCATTACTAAAGATTGTTTGATAAGCTTTGTTAAGAACTTGGTTTTCTGCGGTATCATTATCAGCAACACGCTCTACGTGCGCATCACCATAAGTAGTAATTAAACGCACATCTTCATTTGTTTCAATGATTTTACGTAAAGATTTATGAAGTGCGGCAGTTTCTTCTACTTCAAAGACAAGTTTGTCTTGATATACAGGAACTGTTTGAATAACTAAATATTTTAAAGCATTTTTACTACGTTGTAATTCGTTATCTTGATATTTTTCGAAGTCAAGAATTGCGCCATAAAGATAGAAATATGTTGGAATACCAAGTTCATTCATCATAACGCCACTTGTAAAATGCGGATCCATTGCTTGCCAACGCATATTAGTAGTATCTTTAAGATATTTATTATAACAACTTTGATATTCTTTAGGTCAAGTTTTTAAAAAGTTTTTAAGATCTTCTGAACTCATACCTAAATCATTAAAATATGAAAAGTCAAATTGAATGATAGCGGTTCCGAATTGGGTTTCGCCAACCTTACGGCAATATTTATCAGGAAGAATAATTGTATCAATAGCTAATGACTCTTCATCAGATACAGTAGTAAAGTAAACTGCACCTTGAATAAAGAGTGTATTAAGAAGAGTTGGGAATTTTGCTTCAATGCCGAGACCTTCTACAACTTCAAGCATTAAGTTATACATAATTTGGAAATCTTCTTCACTGATTTGTTTTTTTGCTTTTGCTTTACTTTTAGAATAAGTTTTATGCGGAATTACTTTATAACGATACATAAACATATCTGTTAAGTAATTAATAATTGACGCATAAATTGGGTTTGTGACGTAAAGTTTCTTGGAAGCCTCAACAACAGTATTGCGGTTTGCAATTGCATCAGATAATGCTGTGCGGACTTCCGCGGCGGTAGTATATGTACCAGCACTATAGGATGGAGTAGTGTCTTGACGTCTACGACGAGACATTTCATCGCTATACATTTCTTTTAATTTTTGAACTCTTGTAATTTTAAATTGAGTATTTGGATCTTGTTTAGCCATATGCTACCTCCTAGTCAAAGAACGCAATAGTGCGTAATTTAGTTTTATTTTTTCTACGTTTATAGTAGTCTAATTCAAAATATTGATTAACCGCGTATATTAAATATTCCATCATAGAGAAAAAGTCTTTTTGTATTGCGGCGTTGCGGCGCACAATTTTAAGAGTATTACTCATTTGATCAGAAGTATTTACTATATCAAGGTTTTTAAGCTCTTCCTCGGCAAGATCCATTACCTTAAACGGCATAAGGAATTCTTGTTGTTTGCGCATACTCATCTTCATAAAAGTTTTATTCTGAGAGTATAGGTTGAGCGCTTCTGCGAGTTTCACAGGGAAGGTAATCGCCCCGGTACTCATACGAGAAAAGAAGAATCAGTGAATTTGTTCACCAATTTTACCACCTGATTTAATTTCATAACAAATGGTTTTAGATTTTGGATAAGAAATAACGTCTTTTTCAGTAGAACTTGGCGGATTAATAATGCCGAGTCCTTCTAAAATTGCGCCGCTATCATCACGAGTTTCTTTATTAAGCCAATCACGGATGCCCGCGCCAACTCCATTGGCGTCGTATACCAGTAGCTTAGCATCATATAATAGAACTAATTTTTTAAATTCGTTTGCTATTACCATATAATCAGTAGAAGCGATCGTTAACAAATTTACAAATTTGAATGTAAAATAATGTTCCTTTGGAATAATTTTTGCTACACCAACTGCCGTATCAGCACTACCATCTTTAGCCATATCGGCGCAGATGACATAGAAACAACCTTGTTCTAGTTGGGTAGGCGTTAATTTGTTTTTAAGTTCTACAACTTTAACTTGTCGTAGTGAAGTAATAACATTACTGCTGAATGCCGCGCCTGCTGGAGCGTCTGTTCAACGGCTTTCATATTCACGTTCAAATGAAGATTTACTAAATGAAGGTGAATTTA
>CALBGF010000047.1 GCA_937893635.1 uncultured Mollicutes bacterium
ACATAATACTTCTGCAATATTAGCAGATAACAAATATTTAATAACTTTTTGGATATTAGCGTATACTTTTCTTCCTTCTTTAACAGCGCCAATAATGGTAGCAAAGTTATCATCCGCTAAAACGATATCGCTAGCTTCTTTACTTACATCAGTACCAGTAATACCCATGCCTACACCTACATCAGCGCTTTTAATACTTGGTGCGTCATTTACACCATCTCCAGTCATGGCTACAACTAAATCAAAACTCTTATATGCTTTAACAATTCGCACTTTATTTTCTGGACTAACACGCGCAAATACAGCATATTTGCTCAAGTTTTTCTTAAATTCTTCATCCGATAATTTATCTAATTCTTCGCCCGTAATGGCTAAAGAATCATTTTTAAATATGCCAATATCTTTAGCAATTGCCACTGCGGTATTTAAATGATCGCCAGTAATCATAACAGCTTTCATACCCGCTGATTCACAAGTTTTAACTGCCTCGCGAACTTCTTTTCGAGGTGGATCAATCATACCTGTTAAACCAACAAAGATTAAGTTATCTTCTAAATTATCATGACTTATATCATCGTTAATTGCAAATGCTAAGACACGTAATGCTTTATCTGCCATTAATTTATTGGCAGATTCAATGTTTTTTAAATCTTCACTTGTTATTTTCCTAACTTTATTATGATCTAAAATTCTATTGCATTTTACTAATAATTTATCGACAGCTCCTTTAATATATGCCATGGTTTCTTCATTGTTTTTATTAACAGTGGTCATTAATTTACGCACGCTATCAAAAGGAATTTCATCAATTCTTTTGTTGTTATTCTTAATAATATTGCAATCAATATTATTATCTAATAAATATTGTATTAAGGCTGTTTCCGTTGGATCTCCTAATAATGTTCCTTCATTACTAGTTGTAGTGTCATTACATAAAATCATGCCATTAATTAATGAATTTACACTTTTATCTTCGTTTTCATTAATATCAACAAAAACACCATTAGACAAAGTATATAATTGTTTAATAGTCATTTTATTCATGGTTAATGTTCCTGTTTTATCAGAACAAATAACTTGGCAGCATCCTAGCGTTTCAACAGCAGGTAAATGTTTTACAATAGCGTTATTTTTTGACATTTCTTTAACGCCTATTGCTAATACAATCGTTACAACTGCACTAAGTCCTTCAGGAATTGCGGCAACCGCAATCGCAACCGC
>CALBGF010000048.1 GCA_937893635.1 uncultured Mollicutes bacterium
GTTTAACATTTGGAATACTAGGCGCAATTGGAGTTGGTTTAATTGGAACTGGTGCTATATTAACATTTAATAAACCTTCAGTTTCGGCTCCTGAAGCACCAAAGAAAAATGTTGAATCAATTTATGTAGCTACTGAACCATCAAGAATGATTTATCTTGTTGGTGAAACATTTGATCCAAAAGGTATGACTATTAATGCTCTTTTTGATGATGGTAGTGAAGAAGAAATTACTGATTGGGCTTATGATAAGCATGATGCTTTTGATCATGCAAATAAAGCCGAAGAAATTAAAATCACTTATACCGCTAGTGAATCAACTAGCGAAGAAGAAAGTAACGTAATTGAAACTTCTTTAAATGTTCGTGTTGTGGATTCTGTTGATGGTATTGGTACCGCAGTTGGTTTAAAACCTATTAGCGGTCCAGTAGTTCAAAAAGCGAATACTAAATTTGATAAATCTAATATGTTATTCCACGTCTTATATGAATTAGGTGGTAAGGAAGTGGAAGGTAATAAAGTTTATCAATTTGGTCAAAACATTGATGGGAACTCTTATAACACTATTAAATTAAGTTCGGAAAATGCTTTAATAACTGCAAATCAAAAAACTGTGGATATTGCTTACTCACAAGGTAAAACATCGGCGATTGATATCGTTGTGGCAACAAGCGTTAGTGTTTCTACTACTAAAACTGACTATGTTGCAAATAAAGATGGATTTGATTTTAATAATGTGAAACTTAATGCAGAAATTACTAATGGTAATGAAATTAAAGAAAACATTGCTAACTTAAGTTGGTTTGATAGCGTTGAAGGAAAAATCACTCAAGGACATAAATTTACAATTAATGGTAAACACACTATTACTTGTGCTTATTCTTCTAACTTCCCAGATTTGAGTTTTGTAGTTAATGTTACTGGTGGAATCGATGAAGGAAAAACAGATCCTGATTTAAATCCAGATACTTTAGAAATTGAATGTGAAGATACTGCTATTGTTGGAGCTTCTGCTTTAGTCGAAAATGGTTCTTCTTATAAAGACACTGATTGTGGTTATGGTGAATTCCATGCTGGAGCATACTTAAGATATACAGGTGAATATAAATACTCAGGAAAAGGATTTGTCCATAATTTTGATCAAAGTAGAGATGCATCTATGGAATGGACTGTTAACGCACCTGGTGGAGGTAAAACCAATTTAATCGTAAGAGGTGCCACTAACGATGTTACAGCCTCAGAATTTACGGCAAGAGATCTATTAGTTAAGAAAGCAGTTAAAGTATTAGTTAATAATGTTGATATCACTGACTCATTATCTAGTAGTGCTACATTTAAAGGGCGTAAAGATGCTACTCCTGATGCACAAAATAGAACAAACACAGCAGGCGGAATTTCATGTAATGGACGATATATGTTCTTATTATGGAACGAAGTTAATCTTGGAACCATTAAATTAATTCCTGGTAATAATACAATTAAGATTGTAGCTAATAATGAATCTACATCTGGACACTGGGATTCTTTAAAATTAGACTTCAAACCATTTAAGAGTGGCGGCACTATTGATCCAAATCCCGATGATGATTATGATTCAAATTTAAATCCAGATAATATTGTTAGTGAATGTGAAAACATTGAAATTAATAATGCTTATATTGTTGGTGATAATGGTGATAATTGTAGTTATGGCACATTCCATAAAGCAGCTTATACTGGCTATACCGGTGAATATAAATATTCTGGTACAGGATTTATTCATAACTTTGACCAAATTAATAATGCCTCAATGAAATGGACTATTAATGCACCTGGCGGAGGCAAAGCTAATCTAAATGTTCGTGGTGCTTCTAATGATGTTATTTTAAGCAGTTTAACCACTAACCCATTAAATGTAACTACAGCTGTAAAAATATTAGTTAATGGTGTTGATATCACTTCTTCTTTAAATCAAGATGCTAAATTTAGAGGTCGCACCGATACTATCTTAGATCCACAAAACAAAACTGAAGTTGCTGGGGGCATTTCTTGTAATGCACGTTATTTATATTTGTTATGGACTGATGTTAATTTAGGAACTATAAATCTTAAAAAAGGTGAAAACACCATTGAAATCTTTGCTAATAATGAATCCAAATCAGGTCACTGGGATTCATTAAGTTTAGATTTCACTCCTTTTAAGACTAGTAAATAGTGAGGTACAATATGAAAAAGAAAACAAAAAGAATTTTATATTCAGTTGGTGTTGTTTTAAGTCTTGGTGTTGCCATTACTTCAGATATACTTGTAAAACAATTCTACGGATTTATTGATGAAGGATTAAATGGCACTGGCATTGAATATACTCCAGAAGCTGAAAAAGTATTAGCAAAAGGCGATGCTTTCGTTTCTGAAATCATGAAAGAAGGCATTACCATGCTTAAGAACACTTCAGGTAATGCTCCATTTGCTTATGATGAAAATAATCCAGAAGCCAATCGTAAAGTAAACATATTTGGTTGGAATTCCACCGATGCAGGGTTCTTAATTTCTGGATATGGATCTGGTATATCAAGAATCCCAGAAAATAAAAGAGTACTTTTATATCAAGGATTTGATAAATACAATTCCGTTTATAAAAAGAAGAAAATCGAATATAACACCAATTTAAAATCATTCTATGAATCATGGTGCACTAAAAAAGCTGTCACTGAATCATTAGGCGGCAATGATAAATTATACACTAACTATGAACCAAAAGTTGATGTTTATACTGATACTATATTAGATAACGGCAAAACATTACTTGAAGATGCAAAAGAATATTCTGATGCCGCGATTATTGTTATTTCTCGTCAATCTGGTGAGGCCCAAGATTGTCCACAAGATTATTCTTATATTGTTAATGAAAAAGGCGGTTCTCCTAAAAGAGTTGAAAGAGGTTATTTATCATTAACTGATGAAGAACTTGATCTACTTAATATGGTAAGTGAAAACTTCTCTAATGTAACAGTTTTATTAAACTGTACAAATATGGTTGAATGCGGCGCTTTTGAAAATGAAAAAATCAATAATGTTTATTATATTGGCGCAACTGGACAAAGTGGCGCTAAAGTAATTCCAATGGTATTAACAGGTGATGTTAATCCTAGTGGAAGAATAACTGAAACTTGTGTTACTGATCATTCTACTAATCCTACATTCTATAACGCTGGAAGAAAAGCTAGTACTAATTCTATTGTTTATTTAGAAGATATCTATATGGGTTATAAATGGTATGAAACCGCTAATGTAGAAGGGTATTGGGATAATTATTCTAGTAGTGATGCTAAAAAATCTAATGGCAAAACTGGTTATGATGGGGTTGTTGAATATCCATTTGGTTATGGCTTATCTTATACCTCTTTTGATTGGAAAATTGAATCACTAGATGGAACAGAGGCAATTACTCCTAGTGCTAATTCCACATTAACTAAAGATTCAAAAATTGAAATTAATGTTAAAGTTACTAATACTGGTTCAGTAGCGGGTAAAGATGTTGTGGAATTATATTACACTGCACCTTACTTAAACGGCATTGAAAAATCATCTATCAACTTAGGTGATTATGCTAAAACTGGTCTATTAAAACCAGGAGAATCTGAAATCGTGACATTAAGTATCGATGCTTATGATATGGCAAGCTATGATTGTTATGATAAAAATAACAATGGCTTTAAAGGTTATGAATTAGATGGTGGAGAATATAAATTAAAATTATTAAGAAATGTTCATGAAACACCAAGCGAAGATTTAACAATTAAATATAATGTTGACGCTAAAGGAATTAAATTTGAAACTGATCCTAATAGTAAAAATGAAGTTAAAAATCGCTTTACTGATGAAGGATGTTCTAATAATATTCCTATCGATGGTAATCCTATTAACGGAGAAAAAACGTATAATTATTTAACTCGTAAAGACTTTAAAAACACTTTTCCTAATAGCACTGCTAAAGCAAAAACTACTAGTGGAGAAGTTACTAGTGAAGATAACGAAAAGTTCACTGAATTACCTAAATTTGGTGAAAA
>CALBGF010000049.1 GCA_937893635.1 uncultured Mollicutes bacterium
TTCTTTGATTTCTAATTCATTTGCATTAATAAGTTCATTGATCATACATTAAATCCCCACTTAAATTTTAACATATTTTTAATATATGAGTAAAAATATATAAAATTTTTACAAATTGATTTCAATGAATTGTTTAAATTTATACAAAAATTGAAAATCATGGGAATTTTTCATTGAAAATCGTGGGAGTTTTTTATTGAAAATCATAGGAATTTATTGAATTTTAATTGCTATTACGTTAATATTATAAGGGGGTGAATGCTATGAAAAAGTATTATAAACGCTATGTAGAAAAATTAATAGAGAAAAAACTTAAATCATCAGGTGCTGTTCTTATCGCAGGGCCAAAATTTTGTGGTAAAACCACAACTTGTTCTTTATTTGCTAAAAGCATTTATCGCATTAATACCAAAAGCATTGTAACTACAACAAGAATGAATCCTAAAATCGCCTTAATAGGTGACACTCCACATATGGTAGATGAGTGGCAAAAAGTACCAGATACATGGAATTATATAAAAGAAGATTTAGATATTGATTATCAATTTGGTAAATACATTTTGACTGGTAGTTCTACTCCTGCTGATAAAACGGAAATTCAGCATGATGGCGCGGGAAGAATTGTTACTTTGAAGATGAGAACAATGTCTTTGTTTGAATCATTAGAATCTAATGGAATGATTTCTTTACGTGAATTATTTGAAAACAAAGATTTAAATGTGGTATCCGCTAATGAAAAAACAACTTTAGAAGATATTGCTTTCTTAATTTGTCGTGGTGGATGGCCATTATCATTAATGGGAGATAAAGATGTTGCCCTTGATATAACTAAAAATTATTATGATGGATTATTTACTTTTGAAGATAGTTATAATGAAAAATTTAGAAATAAAAAGCCAGAA
This sequence comes from uncultured Mollicutes bacterium, assembly GCA_937893635.1. The sequence goes on from CALBGF010000049.1 coordinate 903, forward strand.
GTTTTACGAATGATAATTAGAAGTTATGCTAGAAACATTTCTACAGAAGCATCATTAAAGTCGATTATAAATGATGTTAAGCAATCAAATGAAAGAACAATGGATGAAAAAACATTTAATGAATATTTAGAAGCTTTAAAAGACTTATATATTATTGAAGATATGGATGCTTGGAATCCTAATATAAGATCTAAAACATCAATAGTTTCAACCCCTACTAGACACTTTGTTGATACTTCAATTGCCTGCCAATCATTAGGCATTTCTCCTAATGATTTATTAAATGATATAAAATCATTTGGACTATTTTTCGAAGATTTTGCTGTTAGAGATTTAAGAGTATATGCTAGTGTGCTAGATGGAAATATTAGACATTACCGTGACAATGCAGGCTTAGAATGCGATGCAATAATCCATTTAAATAATGGAAAATGGGGAGCGATTGAAATAAAACTAGGTGGAAATGAGCTAATTGATTATGGCGCAAAAAGACTCAATACATTGAAAAATAAATTACTTGAAAAGAGTAATACTCAGGCGCCAAGTTTTATGATGATATTAACAGCATATGGACCATGTTATAAAAGAGAGGATGGTATTTATGTTGTACCAATTAATATGCTTCGTGATTAATTGTTATAGAAATTTTACCTGTTGAGTGCTACAATTCTAGCAAAGAGAGATGGTTTAAATGGCTATGAAGAAAAAAATATTACTTATACTAAGTTTATTTACTTTATTTGGCTGTAACACTAATAATTCGACTGGTTCGACTTCTAGTGATATAGATTCTACTTCAAATTCTATTTCCCCTAGTGAACCAGCAAAGTATATTATTGAAGAACAGTATGTTTATAAAAACGAACAAAAAATATATGGTAAATTATATACACCTGTTGAACAAAAAGAAAAATACCCATTAGTTATTCTTTCTCATAGTGCTTTTTTAACAGGAGACTCATTAAAAAGTTATGCAAAAGAATTTGCTAATCGTGGCTATATGGCATATACATTTGATTTTTGTGGCGGTAGTTCGTCATCAAAAAGCGATGGTAAAGTAAAAGATATGACCATATTTAGCGAAGTTGATGATTTAAAAGCAGTTATTAATACATTTAAAAATAATACAAAAATTGATTTAGAAAATATATATTTATTTGGTACAAGTCAAGGCGGATTAGTATCGGCAATTACCGCGAATGATTATAGTGAATACATAAAAGGATTAATGCTATTATATCCAGCATTTAATATTCCTGATCAAGTTAAAGATTCTTCTTATAGTAGTTATATGCCAATGGGTGAAGCGTATTTTGAAACATTAAAAGATTATGATCCTTATGAACATATTGCTAATTTTAAAAAAGAAGTAATTATCATTCATGGAGATTCAGATACTACAGTATCACTTGATTATTCTAAAAAAGCTAATGAAATATATGAAAACTCCACACTTTATATAATTAAAGGTGCTGGACATGGATTTAATAGGGATAACTATAGTTTCTTTGGAAATTATGATAATTACGTGTGGACGTATATAGATAGTTATTTATCAAAGCAAAATAAAAATGATGCAAACGATTAAGAATGCATCATTTTTAAGTTGTTTTACTTCAATTCAATAAGAATGCGGATTCCAGACATTAGCGAATCACCAGGAATACGAACGTAAACGCCATCTTTATATAATTGTGTACCATCGCCTCTATTAGCTAATGGGTAATCTTTTTCTACGAAGCCGTTATCTTTTAATAATTGAACGTAATCTGCTAAATAAACTTCACTATAAGTATCAGAATCACTTGCGGCGTATGTATCGTTAAAGATACAAGCCCAAAGGTATGTTCCGTCATTAGTAACATCGACATCCCAGTTACCTTCAATTTTATCACTATATAAGAATGGAACTAAAGCAATTTGTTCAGCAGTAAATTTGTCTTCACCAATTAATTTTTCATATACATTAGCGGCACCTTTGTCCCATGTTGTAGGAGCTGTCCAATCACCGAATGTTGAGAAATCTAATTCTTCTGGAAGTGCAGTAGTGCCATAATCACTAAATTCAATTGTTTCTGTTCCACTAAATAGTCCATATCCATTAAATTCGTATTCGATTTTTGTTAATGCTTTATTAGTAGTCCAATCATCAACTTTGATTTCTTTAGCTTCCATAGTTAATGATGAAGGAATAATTGAATCAATATTATCATAACCAAAGATATGATCACTTACATTTTCAATATCATCATATAAACGGAATACATGAGTTCCGTCTTCTTTTACCTCAATTGGTTCAAAAGCTTGGTAAGCAATGTTCATATTGAATACATCTTTTAATTTCTTACCAGTTCTTTCTGGTCCAGAGGCAATAACTTTATTATCTTCTGTAACTTTGAAAGGAGCAAGACCTGTAGATGTTTCAAAGAAACCAGTAATAATATGAATTGGATCTCCAGTGGAACCTTCATCAGTATCTACAGATTCTTGGTCAATAATGATTGTATTCATTCCATAACTACCAGAAGTAACACCGCTACGCTTTACAACAGAAATAGTCTTTTTATAATTATTTATTCCAATTCCAGTATTGGTAGAAAGCGTGGCTTTGAATGAATATTGGAAATCTAAATAAGCTGCCCATTCACCTTCATTATTATAAGCATTTAAAGCATACATAAGCATATCATCACTTGGTTCTTCATGAGAAGTAAATGATTTGTATTCATAATCTTGACCAAAATCAATAGTAATATCATAATACATTTCTTTTCCATAACTATCATATCTTAAAGTTGATAATGCATGAATGCTAGATACTTTGTTATCGGATGTGGTTAAAGTCATCGATAGAATTTCACCAGGTTCATAATCTAATAATTTAGAAATAAAACCTCTGCCATCATATCCAAAATATGTATAAGTATTTTCAGATGTTTTTCTAAATGCATCTTTTTCAATTAATGCTGAAATATGAGGGGCAATGTTATCAAACATATCACCAGTATCTTCATCGACAACCACATTTTTATAATTTAAGTATCTTCTTATTGCATGGCCTGTTGAAGAATCTTTTGTGTAATAAAATGATTTAGAATTTGTTGATAAACCGCTAGAACGGACAATTTGTTTTTTGCCTTCTTCCATAATTACTTTATCTTCTTGATCAACACTTACTTTTCCATCGTAATTATAATTAACGACGCTATGGAATGCTTGTTTGCCAGATAAAGAAGTAATTAATGAGTCAGATAAGCTTTCACTTGGTAAAGAATATGAAGATAAGAAGGCATCTAATTCGGCAACGCTTGATTTACCCACTTTAGTAATTTTTCCATTTAATGTATCAACAACTTCGCTATCTTCAAGAGAAGAAAAGTTTGGAACAAATTGGAAACTTAATTCAGTTTTATCTTCATTAAGAGCAAATTTAATTGCATCAATGGAGCCAATGTATTTTGTGGCACCAATAATATAAGCAAATCCAGTAATTAAATTTTTGTTTTTAGTAAAATAATAATCCCAATTTGCGCTAATATCGGCTTCGGTTAAATCTTTTACTCCATCATTTAAAGCATTCATTTCTTCTGGCGAAGAAACGGCAAAGCGGTTACCAAGTGGGTCGTTATAACTGACAGCATTTTCAATTTGAACTTTGGATTTGTTAGAAAAATTATATAATAACTTTTCATTATTTCCTTTGTAGGAATCAATTTGAATGTAGCCAGCATCACTTAAATCGTAATAAATATAATGAGGGTTATAAGTGACATGTAAAGAAGTTGTATCATTATATGGTAATTCTAATGTAAAATTAGTGGAAGATCCCGCTGATTTTAGAAAATCAAATACTTCTTTAGCACTTGAAGTTGGTTTTGGGTCAACACTTATTTTGCTATCGCTTGCTGGTGTATCAGACGCGCCATTACTGTTTGAATTAGATGATTTATTATTATCGCAAGCAGTAATGGTTAAAAGCGATAATAACAAAAGAGTCGACAAAAATGTCTTGTTTTTCATAAAAATTTATCTCCTTGATATAATTTGTTAACATTATATTTTTGGAAAAATAGAAAATCAATATTAAAAACAATAAAAGTTTTGTAAAGCGCTTCCTAAAGTTGAAAATAAAAAGACGTCAATTGACGCCTCTTTTACATACTCTTTTTAAGAATTTCTCTTATTTCTTCTTTGGTTAATGTTTTATAACCAGAATCAGAAATGAAAGTTCCTTCAATAATTTGATCAAACATACTTTCATTAACACCTAATTCACTAATATGCATTACTAATCCAATTTCTTTCATCCAGGCTTCCATTTTATCTAAGCCTTCTAAAGCGACTTGCTCATCGGACTTATTAGTAACATCAACATTCCAAACATTTTTAGCAAATTTGACGAATTGATGTAAGCCATATGGCATAATGAAATGATAATAAGCCATAGAAATAC
>CALBGF010000050.1 GCA_937893635.1 uncultured Mollicutes bacterium
ATTCACCTTGATTAAAAGTGAATATAGAGTCAGTTATTCTCCAATTTCCTTTATATCCACCGGAATAGATATTTTGTTCGGAATGTTGAACGACTTTAGTAATTATGCCATTAACCATAGTTAATGTATTTTGATAGATGAACTCTTGTTGTTTTACTTTGCTAGTGCTAGATTCATAAACTAAATATGTATAGGAATATTTCCATTCGCCATTAGCGGTATAATCATCTAATCCAGTAAATTCAACACTAAATCCAGCAACATCAACGGCTTGAATCATTGCTTGAATATTAGCTCTTTCAGTACCAGAAAAAGTAACGTTTAAATTAACATCAATAGTATCTTGTGAAAATGGGATTTCAGCATAACTACCATCATCTCCAAAATCGGTTATTTTATAAAACTTGTTATTATCATAAAATGTTTGTTTTTCATATTGGGAAAAATTGGTGAAGTTTCCTAATGAATCTTGCGATACGCTTTGAAATCCTTTTTGTACTAAGATTTGTCCATCATTACTTTCAAATCTTTCAATTGTAGAATTATCCTTTGTAGGCATTTCCAGTGGATCACCTTCGGTCATATAATAAACAGAACTAATAGTATCTGTTGTTACAGAGTTAACATGCCCATCAGACTTAACCAAAGTATTATATAATTTAGCTAATTGTTTATCTTTAGTTAATTCTTTGTTTGTATTATCACAACCGCATAATAATAAAGGAATAAATAATAGGATTGTTTTTTTGTTTATACTCATAAAATCCACCTTCTTATTTACTAGTCATAAATAGCATTGAATTCATAATCTTTATAAGCACTATCACAGTTACAAGTAATTCTTTCGCCATCTTGAGTTATATAAGCATATTCGAATTCTTTGACATCTTCACTTTTTTCATTAGCCCAGTTTTTAAAATTGATTTTGTTCTCAGAAGTTGAAATTGTATATTCAAATGTATCAATCTCTTGAGTTCCGTCATCATTATTTTGGATTCTTTGACCTGTTCCATCAGTATTGAAAGTTAATAAATATGTATAGCCGTATGTTCCTTTATTACAGAGATATGTTTTTGTTGTAATTATCGAAGCATAGTCAGTAGGTGCAGTAACTGTAAATGTTATTGATCTTGTAACTTCTTCATCAATATTTGATTTAAAAGTAATAGTGGATTTGCCCGGTTTTAAAGCGGTAACTGTAACATCATTATTTTTATCCATTGTTACGCTAATAACTTCTTCATCACTAATTGAAGAAATTGAGATATCTTTAGAAGAACCAGTTGGAACAGAATAAACTGAGAATGTATAAGTTTGACCAACTAATAATGTATTATCAGCAATTGCTGGACGAACAGTTCCAAATCCTAATGATGTTGGTGCAGGTAATACTACTGTTATGTCTTTAGTTATTACTTTTTCTCTAAAGACACCATCAGCGCCTTTTTCAAAATAGACAAATGATAAAGTAGTTTGACCAACACCCTTAATTATTAAATATCCGTCTTCATCAAATTCAACAACCTTTGGATTTGACGAGCCGGCACTAGTGAGCGAAATATCTACTGCTTTAGAAGGAGAATAAGTTTTTGCACGTCCAAATAAATAATTATAAGATCCAAGAATTACTTTATTAGGATCAACTCCGGCATTATTATTTTCACGAGTGTAAACTTCTACGTCAGTTACCTCTTGTAAGAAGTAGTTGTTTACATCAACAGCATCATTTGGTGCTTTTTTTCGTGTTTCATATTCTAAAGTAGCTTCCCAATGGATTTCATTAACATAGGCATCGTCATCTTCACCTTCACGCATATCAGCATGAACGTAATTGATTTCTCCACTAATTAATTTGGTTTGATCGGCATCGGTAATAAATTGAATATTAACAGAGTGGAATTGAGTATCATCCAAGTCGCCTTCAATTGAGTAACCAACAATGCAAGAATAAGCGATATTGCCATTAGTAAGATTACGATATTCAAAACTATCGACACCAACTTGTTGAGCATAAACGTTATTCATAATGTAAGTTGATAAGTAACTATAAAGTGTAGATGATAC
>CALBGF010000051.1 GCA_937893635.1 uncultured Mollicutes bacterium
TGTATTGTAAGGATAATCCTGTTATGTATGCTGATCCTAGCGGACATTTTGTAATAACAGCATCGTTGATTTTAGCGGCTATGGGAATAGGCGCATTAGCAGGTGCAGTAGTTGGAGGAGCATATGGTGGAATAACAGCGGCTGCTAATGGATCGAATATAGCTTATGGCATTGTTTCCGGCATTATTGGCGGAGCAATTATGGGAGCGGGTGCTGGAGTTGCTTCTTTGTTTTTGGCGCCACTGATAGCTGGTGAAGGCATTATGTTTGCAGCCTCTACTGGAATAAGTTTTGCATTAAGTTCTAGTGTGGCAATCGGAATAGGGTTAGGTGTAAGTGCTGGTACGGGAATTATTGGTGGAGGATTAACAGACTTGCTTGGGCAAGTATTTAATGATCATAAAATAAGTGATTGGAAATCAATTGCTATTTCAGCATTAGAAGGTGGAACTTTGAATATGCTAAGTGGATTTTTAGGCGGATTTGGAGGTACGACATTATCAATTTTTGATAATTTGTTATTTTCTTTAATGCTAAATAACATTACTTCTGGATTTAATACTATCATTGATGTTATTAGAAGTCATGCCAATAAAAGAAAGGATAGATTAATTTATGCAAGTTAAAAAGTTTATAAATGAAAAAGTTTATATTTTCTGTTTTTTCTTAGTTCTTATCATTGCTGTTGCGTTTAATTTATATTTTGTTAAAAGTAATGATACTATCATTTTATACATTTCGTTGCCTATTTCTATTGTTGGAATTATTGGCTATTTTCTATTAATGAATTATTTTTCTTGCAAAATTATTTATGATGGAGAATACATTATTAGAAAAGGATTGTTTTTTGGAATGTATTTAAAAATTCATAAAAGCGAGATAAAAAAAGTATTAGTATTGCAGATTGGGCGATTACAGTATTATGAATTATATGATGGTATACATAATTCATATTCTTTGATGAAAAAAAATAGTTCAATTAAAATTTCATATAGTAAACAAGGAAAAGAATTTATTGAGTCGTTTTGGAACAATGGCATTCAAGAATAAATAAAATTATTACAAATGAAAAAAACAATTTAATCCAATTGAAGAAACCACTAATTTAGTTAATAAGTTTGTTATACCATCAAAACTGACAAAAAAATAGAATTGTATGTTGCTTTAAGGTTTTAGTGTTATCAAAATTATTGAGACAATAAAACCTTGGAGGCAATGAGGGGGGACAAGATGAAAAATATTAATGAATACCCTTACAAATATGGTTTACATGACTGTGTGGTTGATAAAATTTATGCTCAAAATGATTCGCTCGTATTTTACTTTAAAGCCGGAGTTTACAATCCGAATGAAAAAGGTGCTGAAACAACAAAAACAAGAAGTTGTGTAATGTATTTAAAGATAGAAGACTTGAATACAAAACGAATATCGGAGCATATCGAAATTTCAAAGATTGTAAAAAATGAAATTTGTGAAGTTGATTATGAAAAATTTGTTTCAGAAGTTGATAAATTTAATTTTGAAATTATTGAAAATTATATATCTTGTTTTGGACAAAGTATATTGCTAGATGGATATGTATCAAGAAATAGATATCAAATTAAGGTATCTGAAATTAAAAAAATAGAATTTAATTTTAAATAAATATAAAATTATTTTCATAGCAAAATTAGGTGAGTTTACTAAATAGAGTGGACTCGCCTTATTAAATACTTTGAGTGATTGAGTGTTTTTGTATAATGAAAGTATTAAAAAATTAAATTAGTTGTAGACTTAGATGGAACCATATATAATAAATATGTTGATACAATCAATGAATTTATTGGTTATATTAACCCAATAAGATATCGTGGATATTTCTTTGATAATGAAACAGGCTTATATTACTTAAATGCAAGATATTATGATCCTAAACTAGGAAGATTTATATCACCAGATACATTTAGTATTCTTGATGATACAATGGGAGAAATTAATGGATTAAATCTTTATATGTATTGTAAGGATAATCCTGTTATGTATGCTGATCCTAGCGGACATTTTGTAATTTCGTTATTAGTGGGATTATTTGTTTCATTTGTTATAGGGACAGCAGTTAGTGCAATTAGTCAGTATTTTCAATATGGGAATGTAAATTGGCTTCAAGCGGGAGTCGATGGGCTATTTGCAGTTGCTTCAACAGCATTGGCGTATACAGGTATTGGTTTAATAGGTTCCATTGCAGCTGGGGCTGGAATGGGATTGGCACAATATACACTAGATTCGGCGGTATTTCATGATGACTTTAGTTGGTCTGGTGCATTAATTGCAACCGGATTAGGGGCATTAGGAGGATTAGCTAGTGGAAGAGGAGCTCAACATTTTAAATCTATTGGAAGTAATCTTGACGATACGGGAAGAACTGGTGTTAAGGCGATTTTAACTGCATTTGATAAATATGGTACAGGTGCAGGTTATCAAAAAGTAATTAGCTTATGGGGCGATAGAGTTGCAAATTCTCTTGCAAAATCTATTTCTCAAAATTTTACAACAAGCGCACTAATAATTTGGGGTACAACAGCAGCAACTTATGCAGCTAGTTATTGGTTAGGAAAAATTAATTGGGGGTTTTAGGAGGTGGAATATGGAATTCTTATATTTAGTTGGAACTATATGGTCAATTTTATTAATAACATTTGCTTTCTGTCTTGACACTAGAAGGCCAATGTCAACAAAATTGAAATATAAATATAGAGTTAAGGATGATTCGGTACTTAGAAAAATTATAAAATTTAAAGATAAAGAGTATTATCCTTGTAATTATTTCAAAATTATTCCATTTTATGTGTTTTTATTATTCGCAATTTTAAGTTTAATTCTATTGCTTATTGACATATTTGCTAATGGATTAATTATAAATGTTGTTCCTAAAGAAGTGTTTACAATCACAATGTTATGTATTTTAGGTATTAGTGTATTGTATTTTATGGTTATTGTAATTTGGTGGGAAATTGTTGATTATAACGAGTTTAAACTCACCAAAGAAAAAAAGAAAAAATAAAATAATTAAGAAAGTTTAGAAAAGAAAACAAAAATAATTAATAGCAAATTGCTTTTATAAGCAAAACTAGGTGAGTTTACTAAATAGAGTGGACTCGCCTTTTAAACATTTGAGTGATATAACAAAAGCACTAAAAAAGTTGTTTTATAAAGCTATTATTATTTTGATTAATAGTTGTTTAGAAATATTATTTAGAGTATTATAATTATGATTTTAGTTTTATTAATTTATTTTATCACTTGTACAATTGGTAGTTAATTATTGGGAGGTAGTTTAGAATGCAAGAAAACACTAAAAAAACATATATTGGTAAAAGCGCTGCGGCAATTTTAAATATGTTTTTTATGTTTGCACCATATTTATTTACTATCTTTTTTATAATTGAAGGGATGATGTTATTTTGGCTTTTATTATGCTTAATTATTTCTTGCCTTATATATTTAACATCAGATATAAGAACTATAGGTATATTAATTATTGATAAAGAAAAAATGTATTCTTATAAGAACATAAGCAATAGTATGTAGTACATACTATTGTTTTTTTACGCTTAAAAAAGTATAATTTTACTGAGGATAGCGGATATGAACATTAATATAGAAAGTAAAAACTACATCGTAATTGCCCCAAGACATTATCATTTTGATTTGCTTAAAATTTTACGTCAAAATAAAGTGGCAAATATTAAAATTTTTACTAAAGATGAAGTAATTAAACAGTTAGATGGTGAATATAGTTATCAAGCAATAATAGAAGCTATGAATAGTTTAAATACTAACTATAATAATGCCAAAATATATATAGATAATTTAAATTTATTAAGTGATGATGAATCTCAAAAAATTCATCAACTTTTTGCACTTAAAGAACATTTAAAAGAAAAAGAATGCATTAATTATTTTCCATATGCCAAACATATATTTACCAATAAAGATATTTATGTCATCGGATATGGTAAAAATGATAAAGAATTAAATAAATTATTTGGTGAAAGCCTTAATTATATTGATTATGAAATGGGATTAAAAAAACCAATAATTAATGAATTTAATAATATAAATGATGAATTGTTTTTTGTTTTTAATGAAATTGCAAAATTAATAGAATCAGGTATTAAACAAGAAGATATTGAATTAATTATAAATAGTGATAAGTATTATGTTGCAATGAACAAAATGTGTGAACAATTTGATTTGCCACATTTAATTAGCGGTAAAACTTCTTATATCAATATTCCTAATGTTAATTCATTGTTAAAAGAAATTGCTTTAGTGGGTATTGATGATTTTAAATTGCACCATGAGTTTGATGATAATGAAGATGTTAAAAAAATCATACAAATTATTGATGACTATAAAATTGAAACTATTTTCAATAAAACTAACCAATTAGATTTTTTAAAAGCAATATTAAAAAATATAAGTGTTGTTGATAAATGTTCTCAATTTATCAAAATAAATGAATCTTTGCCAATTACTAATGATAAAAAATATTACTTTTTACTAGGATTTAATCAAGGCGAGTATCCAAAAGTAAAAAAAGATGATGATTATTTATCTAATGATTTAAAGAAACGTTTAGGATTATCAACAAGCATTGATGATAATCAGGTAAGTAAAAACCAAGTAATAGATTTTATAACAAATACTGAGCATTTAGTGATAACATTCCCATATGATAATAATAATGAGATTCTTTATCCATCTAGTTTAATAAAAGAACTTGGACTTAAAATATGCGCTCCACAAGAAGAAAACATATATTCTTTAAAAGAAGCCAAAAGAAATCTTGCTAAACTTAATGA
>CALBGF010000052.1 GCA_937893635.1 uncultured Mollicutes bacterium
CTATTAATAGAATAAATTTAACAAAAAAATAAAATGTTTAAGTAAGAGTTACAATTTGTAACTCTTTTCCTTTATAATATAAGTTGTTTCAAGGAAATAAAAAATGAGAAATATTATAGAACAAATTTATAACGAACTTTATAATACTAAAATAATAAGTAAAAATTCAGTCAAATTTAAAAATGAATTTAAAGATCTTAATGTCGGACAAATAGCAAATTATTATGCTTTAAGAAGCTTTTTTAATTATACACATAAAAAAGCATATAATTTAGTGATTAGTTCTTCATATGATGAGATTAACAAAACTACTAAAATACATTGTTCAATAGAACAATTAGTTGAAAACTTTAAAAAGTATTTTTTAAAGAATTATTCTACTACTGATTTAATGGATGTAATCACTGGTAATAAAATAGTAAGCAAAGATTATTTTAATAAAATGAGTGATTATATTAATGCATCGAATAATTGTAATTTGTTTAATATTTATTTGAAAATATTTCTTATTGCTAATGATATTCATGATAATTGGGTTATGGAAAATGCTTATAAATATGATCGTGATATTGATAAATTATTTCAACATTTACCATTAGTTTTAATTGGTGAAAAAGAACTAAAAAAGGACTTAATATTTATAGCGCCATTATTTGATAAACTGAAAATACCTCTTATTAATAAATATTATAATAAGCATTATATCGCTGATGAATTTTTGAACGTTTATGAGTGTGTTTTGTCTACTTATTTAAAAAAATATAAGTTTAAATCTAATATAAAAAACTGGGATATTATTTTTGCTAAAATGATTAAACAATATGAAGCATTAAAGATTTGCAATGCTAAAAAAGGTCAAAAGAAATACGCTAGTAAACGCAAAAAATTTATGAATGAAAAAAGCACTAGAGAAATACTATTTAAATTATTAGTAATTAATAATTTAGTTTTCGCTTTTATAACAAATATTGAAAATTCTACTGATGCAGTAATTTGAAATAATAAAATGTAACGGCTTTTATAATCTCATTAAAGTAAAATAAATTGACAAAACTATTTTGAATATTTATAATTATTGCAATTATAAATATTTTTTCCATACATTTAAACACATCCCAATAAAAATGTTGGATTAAGTTTTTAATTTATTAAAAAAGGAGAATGAAAAATATGAAAAAATCGTTTTTAGTATTATCAGCGATTATTGCATCACTAGGTCTAGTTGCTTGTGGCGAAACCAATAGTGGTAGTAATAGTAGCAACGGAAGTTTAAGCCCATCTATTTCAGTTATCGAGGATGATACAATTAAAGGGGAAGGAACTAAAGAATCACCTTTCTTGGTTTCTAATCAAAAGCAACTTAAAAAAGTAGCTAATGCTTGTCTAGGATCTGAAATTACACTTTATATTTCAATTGAAAAAGATTTTGAAATTGCCGAAGATTGGGCACCGTTAGGAACACTTAAGGCACCATTTACCGCTAATATCATTGGTAATGGTCATACAATTAAAGGATTAACTATTAATACAGCAGGGGATGACCAACAATTATTTGGTTTATTTGGATGTTATAGTGGTATAGTAGAAAACTTAACTGTTGAAGGTAATATTGATATTCAACAACAAATAGCAAGTAGTTATGTTGGATTATTTGCTGGTGTAACATACAATGCTTATTTAAAAGATGTTACTACAAAAGGCAAAATAGTTGTTAGAAATAATACTGAGGTTGATGATTTAACTTCTTGTGTTGGTGGTGTAAGTGGCGCAAATGTATTAGGTGATAAGCTTACTTCAACATTTGAAGAAGTATCTTTCTTCGGAGATATTGATTGTCGCGTTAAGGACGCTAATGTTGCAGGTATATTAGGCTGCATTCCTAATGTAAGTATGATTCAAACATCATCATTATTAATTACTAATAGTTATGTTGAAAGTAATCAAATCAAAGGTGGTAATGTTACTGCTGGTCTTGTTGGTAACTTAGATGCTTATACAGGTATTACTAATTCAATTGTTAAGGTCGATAAAATTGAAGCAATTGATAGTAGTGAAGGTGCTTATGTGGGTGGAATTACTGCTGCAGCATATTATGAAACAGCACTGATTAATAATGTTGTTTTGGTTAATAGTTTAAAAGCTCCTTCATCATCATCTCCAGCTTATAGTTCATATGCTGGTGTAGTAACAGGTCGCCCTGTTGAAGATGGTTATGAAGAGTATTCTACTGATTTAGGCAGTGCTATATATGGTAATGGATTTGTAAATCCTACTATTGAAGCAGACACTACTTTATTAGAACAAGGTGAAACTATTGAAGAAAAAGATGTAGATTCAACTTATTTAATTAAACATGGATTTAATCGTGCTTGGAAAATAGATGGTGGAAAAGCAGTTTTAAAAGCCGCAAAGGACATATCTACTGATGAGGTTGATGTAATTATTAATAAAAATGATGGAAGCGGAGATTCTAAGACTGTTAAAGTTGAACCAAATACTATTGCTGTTATATCAGAAAATGATTATAAACGTGATGGCTATCTAAATCATGGATTATATTATGATAAAGAAGCTACAGTGGCATATCGTTTCTATGCTCCAGTTAATAGTGGCTTAGAAATTTATTGCGGCTGGTTTGATACATCACGTTTAGCAGGTTTCTATAAAGGTGCAACATCAGTAAATGGTACAATGCAATTTATGGAAGATGGAACATTTGTTTGGCTAATGTCTGACTTATATTCCAGCATTGGTACTTGGTGGTGTGATGGTAAACATTTAGTTTATTCACATCTTTTCCTAAATGATGTGGTTTGTGTTTGGGATGAAGCAAAGGGCAAATTTACTTTCCCTGATGCAAATGATGATTCTTATTCATATACATTTACAAAAGCTGGAAAAGTATATGGCTATTGGTCAAATGAAGATGGAAGACAAGTATTCTTAAATGATGATGGAACAGGTTCTTATAGTGATGGAGATACTGTTGTAAGTATTACTTATAGTAAAGTTAGTGAATCAGAACTTAAAGTCAATGATTTTGGTGCTTATGGTGATTGTAAAATTGTATTTAATAATGATGGATCAATTTCCTTCTCAGTTGTGGAAGATTACGAAATTTCTTACAATTGGACTTTAGTTAAAGGAAGCGCTGTACCTAATTATGAAAATAAAAAAGCCATTGGTAAATATAAAGGTAACTTTGCTGGTAGTATTGATTTATTAAAGGATGGCAACTTTGAATATCATAAGATTAGTGAAGATACAGTTTATGCCTATGGTGGATTTAGAATAATTGATAGTACAACTGTACAATTAAAATCTGATGCAGCATCTAATTTTAACGGAACATTTAAATTTGATGCTTCTACAAATACATTAATTAGCACAGATGGTACAAAAATTCTTGCTAAAGAAGGCGAATATGTTAGTTCGTTTATGACTGGTGATAAATCTGTAATTATTCATGTATTTGATAATAAGAATTATCTAGTTATGAATGGTAAATTAAATAAGAATACTACAATTTCTGGAGATTTAGTTGATGGTAATACCATTACTATTGGAAAAGATGAATATAAAATTGAAGGAACAACATTAAAATATATTTCTAAAGATCCTGATAAAACTCCATTAGTAAATACATATATTGATGCAAATACTAAAATTGAATTAGTATTAAAAGCTGATGGAACAGGAACTTATGATGGCTCTGCAATTAATTATACTTTTGATGGAACTAAAGTTAAATTTACTGTTAATGCTCTTGATGTTGAATTAACTTGGAATGCATCAAATAAAACTTTAATTGGAACCGCTGATGATGGTGAAGCAGCACCAGTTAGCTTATCTTTCTCAGTTAAGCCAGAAGTAGTAGAAAAGAAAAACTTAGTAGGAACTTGGTCTGGAAAAAATAATTATGGAAGTGTTAATTGGAAGGTAATTATCAATGGAGATAATACTTGTAGTGTAATGATTGGTTCATCAACTAGTTATACTGGTACATGGACAGGTGACATAAAATCAAAGATTGCTATTACATTACCTGAAGCAAATTTTGAAACTATTGAATTTACATTAAAA
Organism: uncultured Mollicutes bacterium; assembly: GCA_937893635.1. The sequence goes on from CALBGF010000052.1 coordinate 4,084, forward strand.
TCAGATGGTAATACTGCTACAATATATACAGTTGATTATGACTACTATGACCAAAATATAGAATTAACACGAAATTAGTTTATTAATAAATCAATAACTATACAAATATGATTTAATAAAAGCATACTTTATAACAAGGTATGTTTTTATTTTGAATAAGCATTTTTAAAATATTTAATGAATGCTCAATCACATATCAAGCATCTTCTGATAAAATTAATGTGGTATGGGAAGATTTTGATTATAGTTCAGGATCAGCAACTTGGAGTAGAGTTCAATAATTAAATAGCTAACAATTTAAATATATAAGGTCAAGTATAATGATATATTTGGTCTTTTATTATGGTTGGATTAAGTGTATTATGTGCAGCTAAATGAGTACTTTAAACTTCTAATGAGGGGTGGATAATTCAAATAAAAAATCCTTTCGGTATAATTAGTTTGCAACAACAAATTAAATACGAAAGGAGGGTTTATCATTCCCATAAACAATGATACCTTAAATTTTTTAAATTTAAAAGATGTTAATGTCAAAGAATGTGATTTAATAGTAAATGTTAATACATTATTTTTTGATGTTGTACTAAAGAAAATGCTAAAAAGAGATTGCATCTCGGTTTAATGAATGCAATCTCTTTTTTATAAATTATTTAGCTCTTGTAAATGTTACTGGATAAAAACCTTCATCATCTTCGAAACGAATTTCAAGTTTATCTTGTTCTTCAGATAAAGATATGATTTTATTTACCCAGTAGTAATTACTTTTCCAACCATCTTCTGGGAAAGAAAGAGTGGTTCCATCAAATTCCCATGTTAATTTGTATGTGCTAGTTCTACCATTTTTTATAGTTCCAGTACCATCTTCATTTAGTACAAGAGTTGTTGTACCAAAATCATCATCGTCAGATACCCATGTTCCTACTAACCACATAGCTTTAGTTAATGTCATGTTTACATCTTCATAATCGCCATCTGCATTTGTTGATGGCATTGTTAGTGTTATAGATTTTTTGTCTTCGGAAATTGAAATTCCTTTTGGTGTTTTTAGCATATTTTCTTCTGAATCCCACGAACTGAATACTATGGTAGCTCCATCGTAAGACCAATTAAATGTTGCTTCATTAGGAACAACAACGCCTGCATCTTGTTTTACTGAACCGGTGCCATTTGCATTAAAGGTAAAAGTAGTATCAAAATCAGCAACTTTGTGGGTCCACGTACCAATAAGCCAATTAATTTCTTGCTCTTCTTGTTTCTTTTCAACAGTTATTGTTAATGCTCTTGAAGATATATCAGGATTGTTTTTACTTCTAACGGTAATATTAGAAGTACCTTCTTTTAATCCTTTGATTGATAATGATTTTCTATCCACTATTTCACCAATTTCAACTACAGTAGGGTCACTAGAAATAGCTTCTAATTCTTCATCAGACTCTGCAGGATAAGCTTCAACTTTAATAGTAGCAGTATCATCAACTTTTAAAGTTTTGTTAGTTATAGATATCCAAATTGAATTTAAACTTGGGCTTGTTACAGTCACTTTTTTTGTAACACTAACGCTTCTAATAGGATCTGCGATAGTTAATGTTGCTTCACCAGATTTAACAGCTTTAGCACTACTAGTAATAGGATCGATTGTAATAACAGATGAATTAGATGATTCTACAATTTTAAATTCATCAACGTTTAATGCAGTAGCAGGAGAGAACTTATTAATTCTTACATCGACATATTGACCTGCTTTAGCTAAGCCATCGTTATTTTCTTTATCAGAATAAGAAGATACATAGAATTCATCAATAGAAGTAATGTAATACTTAGAAACATCAAATGTAATTTCTTCTTTATTGTCTTCACCTAATACAAAAGTTGCTTTGTATTTAGAAGAAGAAGTTGGTTTTTGACTAGCATCAATAGGCTCATTTGTTTCGCTATCAAAATTATCTGATGGCCATGTATTAGATTCTAATTGACCTTCTAATAATTGATTGTCTTCATCAAAAGATAATTTAGCTTTATTTATGGTGCGATTATTTACGAATGTTACGGTTAATTCATAGAAATCTTCTTGAGTTTTGCTAGTAAATGTAGCGCCATCAACTAAGATTTTTGAAACATTATTTTGGAACCATTTTTTGTTATACAATACGCCATCTATTTCTTTTTCAACTTCATCTAAAGAAATTTGTGCTTTTGCATCTTCAACTTCAGAAACAATATTTTTTCTTTTAGCATGCTTTCCTAAATAATTTTCAATATCATAGAAGGTATTATCATTAAATCCTTTATAGATTAGTAAGTCGCTAGTTTCAAGAGAACCTTCATCTTCTACTGTTGCTTTTCCTTTGATTAATATCTCGTTTTTATTAAACGAAACATCACCATTGGCTTTTTTAGAAGAATCGTCTTCAAACGAATATCCTTTAATTTTTGTTGCATCAATGTTAGCTTTGATTTCGCTAATTGAACTTGGAATATCAAAAACTGGTTGTGGTGCAACGCTAGCAGATGGTTTGCTACTAACTGAATCGCTAGTACTATTTGAAGGTTTGTTACTAGTTGAATTACTAATTGATCCGCTACTAGAAACTGATCCACTATTAGATGTTGTTTCACCGCAACTAGCCATAGCAAATACACTTGCTAAAAGTAATATATAAGAAATTTTCTTTTTCATAAGTTATCAACTCCTTTTTAGATAATTTAATTAACCTAATTGGATTGGCAATTCAGTCTCACCTATATTTTCATAAGTGACAGTTGCTTTTCCACGAATGTTATTGATTGAATCGTAATATTCAAAATTTAAAGATTCAAATTTATTGGATGCATTTAATTTTATTTCTAACAATGTTATATATTGAGCGTAATAACTTGCTTCAGTATATGGTGCGATTAAACTAATAATAGCTGATTCAAATCCTTCGTGAACGGTAAATGTCTTTTTATCATCGCTTACTTCAAATAAAGCAGTACTAAATCCTAAATAATTTGGATATAATAAATCTTCATCAACAGAATCGTCATCATAGACTGTTACTTTTTGTTCTCCACTAGAAGAAGTTTCTACTTTAAATTCATAGAAGTAGCCTCCTTCTTTTTTGAAACCATAAGAATATTTGTTAGAATCTACAGCACTAGAATAAACTGCATCTTCTGTAGCGTAATAATATCCAACAGAAGTTCCAGCGCTTTCTTCTAAAGTTGTTTTAGCAGTAAAATTCTTATTTAAATTTAAAGAGTAAGAAATATTAGTTAGAGCATCTTCTAATACATCAAGACCGTCAACATTTTCATCAAATGGAGTAATTTCTGGTATTGATGTTTCTTCATCCCAATTGAATGTTAATTCAAATCGATATGAAGAACTAACGCCACTAACAATAGTAGAAGCAGAACTAGTGTAAATAGTTACTTTATCAAATTTATTATCTTTTACAGACAATAATACTTTGGTAGCAGTAACATTTTGTAAAACTAAACTAGTAGCAAATGTTGTACTAATTTTTGGTTTTATTAAATATTGACCATTTAATTTTACTAAATCAGAATAAGCTAAGCTCTTAAATGGTGAAACAAAATATTCATCAAATTTAACTTTGTCACTTGATCTATTGCTAACAGGAACATCTTTAACTTCATTTTTTAATGTTAATTCTCTTTGATAAGTATATCCATCATCTTTAGCAAAATAGGTGTATGAATATGGATCATCAAAAGTTTCATCATCGATTTCATAATGGTAAACAAGATTATTTGTAACAACTTTTTCATTGAAAATATTATGAAGATCATAACTTTCAATGTCAACTTGTTCACTGCCGTTATTGTAAGTTGTAATTACTTGACCTTCGACACCGAAATAGTGTTCACGGCTATGAGCTAAAGCCTCAACCAAACTATTACCGGTACTAACACTAGTACTTGTTGAATTACTTGTACTAGGTGGTACACTTGTAGATGGTTTCTCACTAGCTGATTCACTAGTACTAGTTGATGGTAAAATGCTAATGCTGTTAGAATTATTTTTTTCACAAGCAACTAATAAAATAGATAATAATGGTACTAATACTAATAAAGATTTTTTCATATTATTTGTCCTCACTACTTGAATCAGATGTAGTATTCTTTTTGGCTGTTGGTAATACAGTAGTACCAACATTTTTAATTGTATATGTTAAAGTGTCTTCATATGTTGCATACATATCTCTACCAGTCCAACCCCAGGAAATGATTTTGTTAGATTCATCTAAATTAAAGAATACTTTTGAGGCATTATAGTATGGTTCATATCTATCATAGAAAGGTGAAATTAAACGATGAATTTCATTAACGACAGAACTATTTGTTGTATAGAATTGTTTATTCTTTTCGTTGTATAAGAAGAATTCAGGAGCGAATCCTAAGAAATCTGGATCTAATTCTTCTCTACTTAAGCAATCTTCTGGTTTATCACCAGTAGAATCAAAGATGCCATCACCAATTGAAGCATTTGGGCCACTTACATAATGTGTATATTTATGGAATTTTCCATCTTCCTCATTATATTTATAACCTATTTTGTAACTATCATAAGCTGCTTTAAAATCACTATAGAATCCATCTTCGGTTGCATAGTTATCATAAGGTACATCTTCAGGAAGATCAGAACATGAATCAACAGCGGTAATAGTATAATTCTTTTTGTCAATTGTAGATTCTTTTAAATCTTTCAAAGCCGCTTTTAATATATCGTGTTCATCACGATGTTTTATTGTTTTAATTGTTGGTAAGTCTAATTCTCCTGGACAAACAACACTAAATGTACAGTCAAGGAAGAAATCAGAAGGTTCCAAATAGTTATCTGATCTAGGCTTTGTTGTAATGATTATATCTGTAAACTTTTTGTTTCCTAATCCTAATGAAACAGAAGCAACTTCAAAATCATAATAACTAAATCTTTGTGTGCTTGATAATGAAATCAAACCATTAAATGCACTTACTTTATCCTCTGATAAATAATATCTTTCTTCAATATAAGAGAAGTCATCTACAGTTATATCTTTGAATGGATTTAAGCAATATGAATCATAATCCATTGTTGTATCAGTTCTTGGATTAATAAATTGATAAGATTGTACTTCATTCATTAAATTAAGTTTGTTATATGACATTTTGCCATCTTTATCTTTTACAAAAATGTAATCGTAATTGAGCTCATCACCATTAAACTCTGAATAATTCTTTTTCCATTGCATAAAATTATCGGTAATAGTGATGTCTAAATCACCTTCGCTTGAGTTATCACCATCTTCTACATAGATAGAAGTGATAGACCCATTAAAACTAACTGATACTTTTGCTTTTTCTAAAGCTGCCTTTAAATTCTCTTTTGTGTCAGGAGTGATGGTTCCAGAATTGGAAGTACTTGTACTAGTTGATTCACTAGTGCTAGTTGATGGAACGTTGCTAGTTGATTCACTAATACTAGCTGATGGTTTTGTAGAATTTGATGGTATAGAAATTTGATCACAAGCTGCTACGGAAGCTGCTACTATACCTAATGTAAAAAGAAGATTAGTTTTTTTCATAATTTTTCCTTTCTTGAGTAATATTATAATATTACTCTTCTTATCTTTTGTGTAAATAATATCATTACTTATACTTTATGTAAATAAAATATAAAATATTTTAAAATAAAAAGCGCTTTCATTGTTATCGTAATTTTATATTTATTTAGCTGGATTATAATGAAAGAAGATGAATTATTTATAAAAAAAGATGAATTGAACAGCTGTTTATTAGAATACTCTAGAAATATATCTAATATCTAGGCCGATATTATCCAATTCGTCTTTATTATTATATATCAATTTAAAAAATAGAAAATAAAATTCCTTGTAAATCGAATTTTAACAATTGCTTGATACTGAAATAAACAAAAGTGTATCAAAAACGTATCACGGGATGGGACAAAAAACATAAAAAAAGTCCGATAAAATCGGACTATATTGAAAAAACTGGTGCAGGAAATGAGACTCGAACTCACACGGGTGTTTCCCATACGCCCCTCAAA
>CALBGF010000053.1 GCA_937893635.1 uncultured Mollicutes bacterium
TTTTGAAACTTGTTCCATAAAATCACCTACATTATTTTAAACCAAAAGTTAATGTGGGTCACTAATAAAATAAAATATTTTAAGCTTTTTTTCGAAAAACAAAAAACCTACCACTATATTATTAATGAGCAGATGAAAAAGTCTGCCGGTTAGGAGGAAAAATAGTGTTTGTCGTTATCAAGGGAGATGTATTTACTTGATAATGTTGGTACTTAGTTATATATCTGAGCATGGAATTTTTATTATTCATAGCTCTAGTAATAATTCTTGTCTTAGTGACAGACGGAAAAAAGCATAAAAAATAGTAACTAACGTTACCGACACTAGTAAATATTTCTCTTAATTAAAAGGCCAGTGACTCACACCCACTGACCTTTTTCGTTACCGACACTATTAGTTTATGCTATGAATTAGCGAATTACAATAGTTTATGTAAATTTATGTGAATTTGTTAGTTAAATAAGTCAATGTTACAACCGCTAAAATTACCATTAACACAAAAGTAATATCAAATAAGATAAATCAACATTGAATTAAATTTTTCTTGTTTTATAATTCATCCGTTGAGGTGGAGTTATGAACGCTTTTAAGAAAATGTTTCAACCAATAGATTTAACAAAGAATAGACCTTATAAAGTAATGCTTGCATTTGCTTTACCAGTGTTTTTATCTTTACTATTATCTAACGCTTTTTCGCTTATCAATTCTTTAGTTCTTAAAGTAACAGTGGGAGGTAACGCAGTTACTTCCATTAGTGCTACTGGAAGTATATCAGTTATTTTATTTAATTTTGCATATGGGTGTAGTAATGGCTTTTCAGTAATTTCCGCTAATAAAAGAGGAGAACATAATGAAAATGCCATCAAAAAGATATTTATTAATGCATTATTTTTGGCCTTTTTAATAGGAATTATTATTACTATTATTGGACTAATATTTTATAAAGATTTAATTACATTTCTAAAAGTAGATGCTATATATGTTAATATGGCTGAACAATACTATCAAATTATTTTACTATCATTTATTTTTATGTTACTAAGCAATTATTTATCAAATTTTTTACGTGGCATGGGTGATTCAGTTTTTCCTTTATTTATTTCCATTATTACAACAATAAGTAATATTGCTTTTGCGTTCTTATTGACTGGAGTAATTAAATTAAATACTCGAGGTGTGGCAATTGCAACAGCATTATCAAATGTAGTTAATGTTATTATTTCTTTTATTTATATTTTTAAAAAATACTCTTTTGTTAAATTTGGTTTTAAAGAGATAAAACTAGAAACAAATATTATTAAAGATTTGTTGAAAATGGGATTACCACTAGGAGTTCAATGGTCAATCTTATTTATTGGAAGTTTTATACAAAGTAGAACAATAAATGGCTTTGGACGCTTTGCTACTAAAGCAGTAAGTTGTTATGCGCCAATTGAAACATATTTAACAATTCCGTTTTCTTCACTTTCAACAACAACTTTAGCTTTCATGTCTCAAAATTATGGGGCAAATAACAAAACTAGAATTAAGCAAGGAATAAGGACATCATTAACAATTGTTTTAATTGCTTATTTAATTGTTTGTATTGTTGGATTTAGCATTTATAAATATACACCTTATATTTTCTTACCAAAAGAAGATGTAAATGAAGAAGTAATGTATTTTGCTACAACTTATTTAAAAGTATTGATACCATGTCTAATTTTGCAAGGATGTTTGACTTCGTTTAGATCAACTTTATTAGGAATTAAAAAACCACTTCTTCCTCTTATTAGCGGAATAGGTGAATTATTAGCAAGAATTTCTATATGCTTATTTTTACCTAGTATTATTGATGCTAGTAATCCAATTAGCCACAAGGCTTATTTAGGAATTTGTTTTGCTACACCAAGTGCTTGGTTGGTTAGCTTTTTAATTATGGGAATAAGTGTAATTTATTTTGTTTTTATAAAAAAAGAGCAAGTAACAGGACTTGCTCAAGATGATAATAATTAGTTACTTTCTGTTCCTCGAGTAGCTAAATGTCTACCGCCATCAACAATTAAGTCATGGCCAGTAATAAATCTAGCCTTATCTGATGCTAAAAACATAATAGCATTAGTAATATCACGTGGAGAAGGTGTCATATGTAAGTAGTTCGTATGACTTAAATCTCCGCCAGTGGCGTTTTGTGTTGGAATCATACCTGGACATACACAGTTAACATTAATGCCAAATTTACCAACTTCTTTAGCCATTGATTTGCTCATAGATAATACTCCGCCTTTAGAAGCGCCATATTCGCTATGCATAACATGTCCTTCTAATCCAACGACGGAAGAAGTATTAATGATTTTGCCACCATGTTTTGCTTCAATCATGTATTGTGTGCATTTACGGCAGAAGTAAAATGTACCAAATAAATTAACTCCAATAATATTTTGGAATACTTCGTCACTTTGTTCATAAAATAAATGACGATTTTTTCTTGCTGAGCCACCAGCAAGATTAACTAAAATATCAATTCTTCCAAAATCTTTAATGATTTGGTCAACACAAGCGTTAACTTCGGCAGAATGCAAAATATTAACAACATAAAGTTTAGCTTCTCCACCAAAACCTTTTACTTCTTCAATTACTTTTTTGCCTAATTCTTCATTGAAGTCAACAACTGCCACTTTAGCGCCACATTTTGCAAATTCTTTAACGCAATCTGAACCAATGCCTCCTGCTCCTCCTGTAACAATTACAACTTTGTCTTTAAATTCATTTTCCATAATTTTTTCCTTCCTTATAAAACTAGTATAAAAAGTGATGATGTTTTTAAAATACAAATAATGTTTATTTTTATAAAATTTGCTTTTTTTCTTTTTATGTTTTATTATGACTTTGGAGAAAAAATTATGAAAAATATTTTTGTTAGCAATGTGAAATCGATAACTTGTCCATTTTCTTCTATCGGATCAGGCGGAAGAAGAGTAAATAGAAATAATCATGCAATTATATTTAAATTTGAGGGCGAAACTATTTATTTTTCTAATCAAAAAACGTATATTTCGAATGCTGAAAATATTGCTTTTTTGCCCAAAGGTTGCAATTATTCTTGGAAATCACAAATTGAAGGACACTTTTATTCTATAGAGTTTGAAGGTAATATTGATATAGATGAAATAAAAATATTTAAATACCAACATAAAGAAAAATTATTAAAAATATTTGCTAATTATGAATATGATTTATTAAATAATAAAGAAATAAAAGAATTTATCATGTTGAAATACACATATGAAATTTTATATGAATTGCTTACAGGTAATTTAAGCAAAAAGTATCATCCAACATCTAAAAAAGAAGATATGATAAAAATTTTAGAATATATTGATAAAAACATATCTCTACCATTATCTAATGAATTACTAGCTAAAAAATCTGGCTATAGTACATCATATTTTCGTAACATTTTTATTAAAACTATTGGGGTATCGCCGATGCAATATGTGACGCAAGTTCGTATGGAAAAAGCTGTTGAAATGCTAGAAAGCGACTATGGAACTATAACAAATTTAGCGTTTTCGTTAGGGTATGAAAATATCTATCATTTTTCTAATGCGTTTAAAAAGTACTATGGAATGAGCCCTTTACAATATAAGAAGAAGTTAGATAAGTAAAAATATAATTAATTATTCTTGATTTTTACACTTAATATAATAATTAGAGCAAAAATATTGCTTATTTTTTGGTTCTGTATCAAAAAAGATAAAAATATCAGTTTTGCCATTTTCATATTTATGACTTTTATTAAAATAAGTGTGAAAGGGTTTTCAAGGTAAAGCTATATCATTATGGCTATATCAAACAATGCTTTATGAAATTAAATATTGAACAAAATCGTTCTCAGGGCGATCCATATGTAATTAAATCTAATGGTATTTATTATATGTATTCAACGCATGGTGAAGGAGTTCATCTATATTCTTCTAAAGATAAAATGAATTGGGACTATCGCGGAATAGTTTTTACTAAAATAGATGAAAAAGAATATTGGGCTCCCGCAGTTATTGAAATAGATAATAAGTTTTATATGTATGTATCTACCATGGGAATTAATGAAACGGATACACATAAGCAACGAATATTAGTTGCTGTTTCTGATAAACCAGATGATGAATTTAAATTTATTAAATACATTTTGGAACCATTCTCCATTGATCCGCATGTTGTTAAATCTGGTAATGACTTATACATTTTTTATTCTTTAAATGATTATGACGCTCCACGAGCAGGAACGCTTATCGTAGTTGATAAAATGAAATCACCTATTGAAGTTGAAGGACACCCTAAAGTGGTAGTGCGTGCAACATTAGATGAAGAAATATTTATGAGAGATCGCTTTAAAAAAGGACAACATTGGCACACTATTGAAGGAGCTTATTACTTTAGAAAAGGCGATTATCATTATGTTCTTTATTCCGGTAATTGCTTTAATAGTGAAAACTATTATATCGGCTATGCAGTAGCAAAAGGTGATACAGATAATTTATTAGAATTAGATTTTAAAAAATATCCAAATGACAATACTTATCATCCTTTATTAAGAAAGAATGATGAAGAAGAGGGCACTGGTCATAATTCAATGATTATTGAAGATGGACATTATTACATCATATATCATGGAAGAGATTATAACGCTTTCCAAAAAAATAAAGATGTACGTACAGCAAGAATATGTGAAATTGCTGTTAATAAAGAGGAACTAAAAGTTATCAAAAGATAGCTTTATATAAAAAAAGAAAGGATAAAAAAATAATGAAAAATTACAAAAAACCTATTTTAATTGTTGAGTTTATCGAATTAGAAGATGTTATTTTACAAAGTGCTATTGATGGTGTAGAAACTGTTGAAGGAAATAACACAATCGACACTGATGTAAATATTACTTTCGGAGGTAACAAATAATGAATAAAAAGGTTACTTCTTATCTTGCTTTAAGTGTAGTTACACTTGGGGCTTTAGCGGCAGTTGCTTTATCGGGTAACAATAAAGATAATAATTTCAAAAATAATGATGAAGTTATTTATTTAAACAAACAAAATCTAATTGGTGAAGCAGTTGAAGATTCTGCATTAAAATTCGAATCATCAAAAATGTTTGCGCTTTATGATGAATTTAAAACTAATGATAGTAAATCTTTAAGATTTGCTACCGCTATTAAAGGCGAAATAGACTCTATCTCTTATAAGATGTCTAAAATTGGCGATTATGAAGAAAAATTGGAAAGTATTACCAAAGTATATCGTGGTCTTGAAGTAGAAGGCAATACATTCTACTATGATGGTGCAACATTAACCACTAACGAATCTGCACAAGGAAAATATTATTGGGCTGTCTTTAATATTACTTATGCTGATACTGTATCAGTTAAAGAAGATGATGTTGTTATAATGGAACTTACAATAAATGGAGAAACAACAAGTTTTTCTTCATCATTAACTCAATCTAAACTAGGTGGTGGTGATGGATCAGAAACAAATCCATATTTGATTTATAGTCAAGTTGGTTGGAATAAATACGTAGAAGATGCCAATGCCAATGCGAAAAACTTTTCTAAAAAATATATTAGTTTAGTTACATCTTCTATAACATCAGAAACAATGATAAAAGAATTTTATGGGAACTTTGATGGACATAATAATAAAATAAATGTGCAAATAACAGAAAGTATTGGAAATGGTATAGGTACAGGGTTATTTAGTGTCAATAGGAGCGGCGTTATTGAAAATTTAATGGTGGAAGGCAGAGTTGACGGAGTTGTGAATATTGCTGGCATTGCAGGAATTAATGATGGAACTATAAAAAATTGTGTTAATTATGCAAGCATTGTTTATAATGAAAGTAGAGCGGGTGGTATAGCTGCTTATTCAAGACAAGGTAGTAAAATTATAAATTGTAAGAACTATGGTATTATAGATGGAAGTTCTGCTGAAGCAGATGGAAGTAGCCTTGCTGCAATAAAGGGTGTTGGCGGTATAGTTGGAACAGTACATCATAATAATTCAAAAACAAATGCTAATATTATTATCCAAGACTGTGAAAATTATGGAAAAGTAACAAATAAACTTCAATGTGCTGGTGGCATTATAGGTGCTATTTTGTCAAATGGAAATAATGTTGCTTTAAAAGGCTCAATAAAAGTAACTAATTGTAATAATTACAACGCTATAACTAGTGGAAAAACTTTCGTTGGTGGTATTATCGGAATGCTTGATAATAATAATATCATTATAAGAAATTGTAATAATAAGAAAGACGCAACGATAAATGGAACTTCATTTGTTGGTGGTATTGTTGGTGCTTTAGGATATACTAGTAACATTTCAGATAAATCAGGCACACAAGTAGTAGATTGTAATAATGATGCAAACGTCATTGCTTCTATTCAACATAATGTTAAAGGATACCGTGTTGGTGGAATTGCTGGAATGGCATGGGGAACTAATATAAATAATTGTAAAAATAATGGCATTGTAAAAGGTGGAGAAACAGAAGCTACCATTAATTTTGGAAATAATAATAGTAGTGACGAAATTGAAAAACTTTGTATTGGTTATCTAGTTGGATATAAAACTAGCACTGCTAAAATAGATGGAGAATAGAAGATATTATTTAGATTAAATTATAGATTGGAGAAGGAAAACATGAAAAAAAGAAACATAGCATTTATAGCAATTGCTACATTACTTGCTTTAGCGGGATGTAACGACAACTCAGCGAGTATAAGCAATTCAAATTCGATAGGTACTAGTAATTCCACTAGTGCATTTGATTCTAGGAGCGAAATTACTCCTTCAACTAGTACGAGTGCTAGTTCTAGTGTAAAACCTAGTACTAAAGAAGTCGTAAAAGTTATAGTTTTAGCAGGTCAATCTAATGCAGTTGGTCATTCTTATGTTAAATACTTTAGCGAAGATGTTAGAAATAGGTATGCCGATGGTTATCCAAACATTCAAATTAATTATGATTTAAGTCCATTCGCATCTGAAACAGCACGACATAAATCTGATGGCTTTACAAAAGTTCAAATGGGACAAGGAAGAAAAGCTAGTGATGGTTCAGTTTCATTTGGACCTGAACTTGGAATGGCAGAATATTTAAACGAACATTATCCAAATGAAAAGTTTTATATTATTAAAACCGCTGCTGGAGCGACTACATTACATGATAATTGGTATTCGCCTTCATTAGGAAAGCCAATGGCAAGTGATAATTTATATAATTATTTAATTAAATTTGTTGATGAGAGCATGAATTTAATTAAAGAAAATAATAAAAATGAATATCCAGAAATCATTTCTTACTGTTGGATGCAAGGAGAAAATGACGCTAAAAGTTATAGTGATGAATATGAAAATAACTGGTCTACCCATGTTGCGGATTTAAAAGAAACTTGGGAAAATTCAGGATATGTAACGCCTAATGGTTTATCAATTATTGATGCAGGTATTACAAATTATTGGACTAATTTTAATAAAATTAATCAAATTAAAGAAGATTATGCATCTAAGAGTTCGAAAAACCATTTTATTGATGTGGCGGATAGCAATTGGGTTTCAACTTATAAAGATAACACGGATTATGCACATTTAGATTCTAGCGCAATGCTTGAATTAGGTCATGAATTTGGTAAAAATATAGATTTGGTTATTAAAGATTTAAAAAACAAAGAAATAACATCCGAAACACCAGTTTATGAAGATGACAAATGGGATGGAAAGACATATTCAACTTCTTTAAGTGGAACAGGAACTGAAATAGATCCATATTTGATTCAATCCAATAATGATATGGCTTTCTTTGCAAAAGAGGTAAAAGAAGGTAATACTTATGAAGGAAAATTTATCTCGTTAACAACGGATTTAAATATGGCTCATGCTAATTTTACAGGCATAGGAGATGGAGATTTAGTTACAACTGATAATGAAGATGGAACTTCTTCATCTAAATGGGTGTTAAAAGAATTTAAAGGTACATTTGATGGTAATAATCATAATGTAAAATTAAGAATTTCTAAATCATTTGTTGCTGGATTATTTAATGCAAGTTCTGGAACAATTAAAAACTTATCTACATCTGGAACAGTATTTACTACTAATCGAGTTTGTGGCGGAATAGTAGGATACTTAAATGGTGGGGTAGTAGAAAATGTAACAAATAACGCTAATATTGCTGGAAGATTTTATGATAATGGCAAAGGCCATATTGGTGGTGTAATAGGTTTATTAAAAGCTGGTTCATTAAAAAATGCTACTAATAATGGTTCAGTATATGGTAGTGTAACAAAATTTGCTGATGCACAAGGTACTGGTGGGGTTATCGGAACAATTGAAGCTGGTGCTATTGAGGTTAACAATTTAACTAATCGCGGTTATGTTTATGGACGAGGATTTAATAATGGTGGAGTTGTTGGACTAGTTAGAAAAGGTGGTAATTTTGTATTATCAAAGCTATATAATTATGGAACAATAGTTGGAAAAACTAATACAGGTGGAATTATTGGAGGGCTTAACTTCTCTAATGTTATCGTTGAGGATGTCCATAACTATGGAGATATAAAGGGAACTAATTATGCAGGTGGAGTTATTGGTGCGTTTGGCTATGATGGAAATAGAACATCAACATTACAAAATGCTACAAATGAAGGTAAAGTAACTGCTACAACAGAAGATAGTAAAGGTGGCTATCGTTTAGGCGGTATAGTCGGAATGGCTTATGGAACAACAATTAAAAACTGTACAAACTCTGGAGAAGTAGTAACTGGTGACATAGTTACTGAAGATGTTGGAACAGAAGAAAATAAGCGTGTTGGTTATATCGTGGGATATAAAACCGGTAGTGCCACTATTGAAGAATGCAATAACACTTTTACAAAATAATTTAAATAAGGATGTAGTTCATTGCTATGTCCTTTTTTTGTACAAAAAAAGAAGCAAATTGTGTGTGAAATGCTTCTTATAATGTTTTTTTAATTTAAATCAGCGGTTTTAGCATATTCAGTAGGCGCCACACCAATTTCTTTTTTGAAAGTTTTAGAGAAAGTGTAAACGCTAGAAAATCCTACGAGTGTAGCAACATCGCTAACAGAAGTAAAATCACCAATTAATAATTCTTTAGCTTTATCTAGTCTAACTTTTTTTAAGTATTTAATTGGTGCAACTTTGTATATTTTATAAAACAATTTACGGAAATATACAGTTGATATGCCACATAATTTTGCTAAAGATTCATTTGAAATATCGATATCGTTATAATTATTTAACATATATTTAACAGCGGGCTCAATTGATTTGATCATATATTTTGGAACATATACATCATCATAGTTAATTGTTGATTTTGCTAATATTTCATAAAAGATTGATTTACATCTTAAGATGTAATTATTTTTTTTAGAGTCCCAAATATGCGCCATTAGATTAAAAAGTCTAGCAATTTCTTGTTCATTTTGAGCGTTAAGAGTAATTGGGTAAAAATCAAAAGTTTGTCCATCAAAATCAGCATCAAATTCAATCATAATACATTTTCCTAATTCTTCACAAAACCAAGTATAGTCGGTGTTTTTAGATATTACTAGTAATGTATGACGATTAGAAACATATTCAATGCCATTACACTTATAAATAGTGGTTCCTTCTAATTTTAAAGCAAAGGCGTAAGTAAATCTTCCTTTACGGATTACCATCTGCTTATTGGATTTATTAATAGTGTTCACAGCAAATAGTTTATTAAGTACTAAATTGGATAAATTCAAATTTGCTTTTTTCATGGATTTTTACCTCCTGCAACCGCTTTATATAAATATAATAACACAAATGTCCAATTAATAAATATAAATCTTTTGTTAAATTGCGTATCAAAAAAGACAAATAATATCATTATTAACATTTACAAAAAAGCGCTTCCAAAATATACTCTCTTTAGGAGAGTAAGTTTATGAAAAGAATTAAAGTTGGAATATATGGAATTGACCACAATCACTGTGCTGCTAAAGTAGCAGAAATGCGTAATTTACCAGATTTATTTGAAATTGTTGGTGTCTATGTAGAAAATGACGAAGTAAAAAATAGAAGAGGACATGATAAGTGTTACGAAGGACTTAAGTTTATGTCGGAAGAAGAATTATTTGCTATTAAAGATGTAGACTTAATGCTTGTTGAACCGGCTGTAGAAAATCTAGTTCCTTTTGCGCAAGTTTGTATCGACAAAGGTTATCATATTCATTTAGATAAGCCAGCAGGAATTAATTTGAATGAATTTAAACATTTATTAATGAGTGCCAAGAAAAAAGAATTAATCATTCAAATGGGATATATGTATCGCTATAATCATGCGATTCAATATGCGATAAACCAAGTTAAAGAAGGATTTGTAGGAAAACCATTTTCAATTGATACCTCTATGTCAACAGGATTAAATGTTGATTTTAAGAAACGATTAATTTCTTATAATGTTAAATCTCCTTCAATGTACATATATGGATGCCATATGATTGATTTAATTGTTTCGGTATTAGGTGAACCATTACGTGTTGTGCCATTTAATAAATGTACAAAAGCTGATGGATTAGATTTTGAGGATAGTGGATTTGCTATTTTAGAATATGAATTTGGTGTTGCCACTGTTCGTATCAATAGTTCAGAAATTAATGGTTGGGAAAGAAGAGAATTTACCATTTGCGGTGATAAGGGAACAGTATCAGTTCGTCCAATAGAAAATCCAACTCATATTACTGTTTGTCATAAAGATTATGCTAAATCTTGGTCAAGTTGTAGTAACGTTGTTGAATTAGAGCCACAAGTAGGAAGATACACTGATCAATTTAAACATTTATATAAGATGATTCAAAAAGAAGAATTAAATCCTTATACATATGATCATGAATATATCGTTCATAAATTAACACTTCAAGCGTGTGGTTATGATATAAAGGAGTAAGGTGAATGGCTGTTAATGAAAAAAGTACATTAGAAAGTCAAACAAAAAATAATACCATTAAAATAATCTTACTCAGTGTTCTAGTTATGGCTTTATGGGGTTCATTATTTCCTTTTGTGCAATGGGGATTTAAAGAATTTGCTTTAAATACAGATTTTGTTCCCGATTTAATCTTATTTGCGGGACTAAGATTCTTGGTAAGTGGATTTATCTTATCTTTGTTTACTATTAAGAATAAAGAATATAAAACTTTAAAAAAGAAAAACAATATTCTAGGAATTTTGTTAGTTGGATTATTCGCTATTATATTTCATTATTCCTTTACTTATATAGGATTATCAAAAATTAATAGTGCTTCAACTGCATTACTAAAACAATCTGGAGTATTGGTATTTGTATGTTTTTCTTTCTTGTTTATAAAAGAAGAAAAGTTCTCTATTTTAAAATTAATAGCAGCATTCTTAGGAATTGCTTCAATTGTAGTAGTGAATATGGATGCCTTCCATATTAAATTTGACTTAGGGAGTTTATTAGTAATTGGTGCCAGTTTCTGTACGGTAATATATAATGTTATATATAAGAAATTTTTAAAAGATGTACCCGCATTAGCAGTAACGGGTTATTCGCAATTATTTGGAGGATTAATCTTATTAGTAGTGGGATTATGCTTTGGTGGAAGACTAAGAAATATATCTCTTACCGGAATACTAATATTTGTTTATTTAGTATTAGCAACAATTGTCAGTTATTGGTTATGGTATTCAATTGTCAAAAAATATGATTTGTCTAAACTATTTATTGTAAAGATGTCTGAACCATTATTTGCAGCATTAGTATCAGTGGCATTACCACTAAATAGCAAAATAACGATTGAACATTTATTAGCATTTATCTTAGTAAGTGCCGCGATTGTCTTAAGCAATATACAAATAAAACATAAAGAAAAAAACAAAAATATAGAACAGGCTAAGGAGGAAAAAGTTTATGAAAGCAATGCTAGTCGATGAAAAGAAAAATCTTGTTTGGAGTGAAGTAGATGATCCAGTTTTAGAAGATGATAAGATCATTGTAAAAATTCATGCAGTGGCTTTAAATCGTGCAGATTTACTTCAAAGAGAAGGAAAATATCCTTCACCAGCCGGATGGCCATCTTGGATGGGATTAGAATTAGCAGGTGAAATTATTGAAATGGGCAAAAAGGCTCAAGAAAAAACTGGCTTTAAAATTGGCGATAAAGTTTGTGCTTTAGTTGGCGGCGGAGCTTACGCTACTAAAATTGCTATTCCTTATCAATTAGTTTTACCAATGCCAAAAGGATTAACTTATGAAGAAGCATCAGCAATTCCAGAAGCTTATGTTACTTCTTATTTGAATTTATTTGAAGAAGGTAAACTCCAAAAAGGACAAACAGTTTATATTGCCGCTGGCGCTAGTGGACTAGCAAGTGCGGCAATACCAATGGCCGAAGCATTTGGAGCAAAAGTTATAACAAGCGTAATGACAGAAGAAGTTAAAGAAAAAATTAAACATCTAAATGCGGATTATGTCATAGTTCAAGAAAAAGAAAGTATTAGTGAAGCCTTCAAACGTTTTGAAGAAGAAGGACATCCAGTTAATGTTGCTATGGATTGCTTAGCCGGAAAAGACTTAGGTGAAGCATTATCTTATATGGCTAGTGGTGGCTATTGGATTCTTATTTCCACTTTAGCGGGTATTACTACGGAAATTCAATTACGCCCAGTATTAACAAAAGGATTACATCTAGTGGGTAGTATGTTAAGAAAACGTACGAATGATGAAAAAGAACAACTATTAAAACATTTACAAAGAGATTTCTTTAAATACTTTGAAGATGGATCAATTAAGCCAACTATTTATCGTGTATTAGATATTAGTGAAGTAGAAGAAGCTCATCAATTATTACTAACAAATAAAAATGTTGGAAAAGTTGTTTTAAGAATAATTAAGTAGGTGCGTTTATGAAAAGTAAATTTATGAAAGGTAAAGGATTGTTATTTATAACACTTGGTTTAATTTTAACAAGTTGTGGCATGGAATCTTTTAAAGAAAAAGAAACTTATAATCTTATTTTAAATGCGACAACTAATGGAAGTTTCTATGTTATGAAACAAGGTGAAGTAGTTAATAAAGCTAAACAAGGTGACTTATTATCTATTAGTTGCGTTAGTGATACGGGCTATAAAGTTAATGAAATCAAAGTAAATGATAAAGCAATTAGCGAATCTAGTTTCATTATGCCTAGTAGTGATACTTCAATAAGCGTAACATTTAGTCCAATTGTTTCTAATATTGAAATTGAAGATTCATTAGGTGGCACAATTACTTCTGATAAAACAAGTGCACAATATGGTGAGTTAGTCACATTAACAATTATTCCGAGTTTCTCTTATTATGGTATTGAAAGATCTTTAGTTGTTAATAAATCAGAAATATATAAAAGTCGAATTTATAGTGAAACAAAAGTTAAATTCTTAATGCCGGATACTGATGTAAAGGTAAGTATGCGTTTTGCAAAAGAAAATCTAAATGGCGGACTTACATTTGGAGACTTTGATGCTCAAATAAAAGCATTTAATACGGAAAAATGGGATTATTCATTAGATGATGCAGAAAATAAGAAAACATCTATTACTCTTTCAGGTAGTGGTGACGCTAATAACAAAAGAGATGCTGGATTTACTTATTTCCACACGGAAGAAAAATATTTCTATTTCTCAACATGTCTTTCTATGAGTGATTATGAAGGAATTACCGCAACTTATGAAAATCGTGTCGGAATATTCTTTGGAGATTATAATAAATTAGCGACTATTGGTTATTATTTTAAGAAATATAGCGCTAATACAAATATGTATATTGGAAGAAAATATGCTTCCTTAAGTTATACAACTGGTGTTAGAACAGTTATTACCGGTTATCAAACAGTAATGGGTGGTCCAAGCGAAAATCCAACTTCGGATAAATTTAATGGAAATGATGTAAGCCCAAGTTCAGGTGGCTTAACAAATATTAAAAATGAAGATTTTAAAACTACTGTTATGCGTATGGGTATGGTTTATGATGGTGTTAACAAAAAGATTCATATCTTATTAACAAATTTTGATACAAACTCGCTAGTATATGTAAGAACTATATCTTCTTTAGATACGAAGTGGTTTAGTGTTAATGAAGATGGTTCAGTAAAATTTGGTTTATATGCTGATACAGCATTTACCGCTACATTTAATTTCTTTAATTATGAATTTTCAACTGATAAAGCAGTAATTGAAGAAAAATTCCCAGCAATTAAGGAGGCATAAACAATGAAGTGTAAATTATTTAAAAAAGTTGCTTTGTTCTTATGTTCTTTATTTGTTATTAGTTCTTGTGATAATAACAAAGATACTTCCTGGTTTAAATTCTATAATGGGAATCGTCAAGAATTTAATACTAGTGTCTTTTATGGAAATGTAAAGACCATGCAAGGTGCAGACCCTTCTTTAATATATGTTGAAGAAAAAGAAGGAGATCAAGATAGTGGTTATTATTATGCTTATGTAACTGCCACATCCACAATTAATGCATGGCGCACAAAAGATATGACGCACTGGCAATATTTAGGCGCAGTATTCCGCCCTAACTTAGACGTACATTGGGGCTATTTAAACTTCTGGGCACCAGCGGTTCATTACGATGAAAGTGATCAAACATATTACATGTATTATAGTGCTACATGGAAAAAGCACTCTAATTCTCATTATGTTTCACTTGCTACTTCAAAATCGCCAATGGGACCTTTTAAAGAATATCATAGTGATTCAGAACCATTAATTAATTTTAATAAAATACCAAGTGATCATCCATTATTTGAGTATCATGCTCCAGAAAGTGGAATACCAAATGGTTATTTCTCCGCTATCGATGCTGAACCGTTCTTAGATCCAACGGACAATCAAAAATATTTATTATTCACTCATGATAAAGGTGCTGGGTATTCTAGCTCATCAACATACATTATGAAAATGAATGAATGGTGGGACCCAGATTACAGTAGCGTTACTTGTATTTCACAAACTGGTGTAACATCCATCGGAGGAAGTAATGAAATTGATGAAGGAACCGTTAATGAAGGACCATATATGTTCTATCATGATGGATTATATTATTTAACTTTCTCGGTTAATACTTATCTAGAATCAACTTATCAAGTGCGTCAAGCAGTTGGTAAATCACCAATGGGACCATTTACTAAGATTGATGTTGATAAGGGCGGAACAATTATAACTACCGATGGACTTAATATTTATACTAACTCATCTGGACACCACTCGTTTATTAAAGTGGGAGACCAATTATACATTAGTTATCATACTTTCTTAAATGATAGCGATATTGTTGAAGCAAGAAAAATTCGCTTTGATAAAATATCATTCGTTGTAAATCAAGACGGAATTCCTGTGATTTACGCTAATGGTCCAACTGTTACTTTGCAACCTTTACCTTCCTTAATTAGTGGTTATAAAGATATTGCTTCTGAAGCAGATGTTAAAGCTACTAATGTAGCTAAAGGAAGTAGTGCTTATTGGTTAAATGATGGAACAATCAAAATGCATGAAAATTCTTTAGTGCAAGAAACAATATTTAATAAAGGTAAATCAAAGATAACACTTAATTGGGATGATTATGTTACTTCTAAAGCGATTATGGTATATAACAGTTCGGATTATGATACAAGTTTTACCCAAATAGATAACATTCGTATATTTTATAAAAATGATGGAAAAGAAGGATATATTGATACGGGAAAATTAGTGTTTAATTACGATATTTTCGCGGAAGAAGATTATAAATGTATATTTGTAGGTTCTTCAATTGCTATTGAATATCAAGATATGCTTATTAAACAAATTCAAATCACAGTTTCAAAATCAAAAGGAAATGGTAACATTGCAATTCCTGAGATTACAGTATTAGGAAAGTAGGTGTAAAAAATGAAAAAGAGAAAATATTTATTATTCATGCCATTTTTATGCTTATTATTAAGTAGCTGTAATTCCGCTAATAATCCATTTGGAAGTTATGATTATAAAAATGAAGATCCAATTCCATCTTCTTTAAAAGATTTTACGAATGCGGATGGATTAACTATTGATGGAGAAAAAGAAAGTGAATATGGAGAAGCGGTGCATCGATTATATTTTAATAATGATCGCACTAGCAAAATTTATATGGATACCTATTTATATTTTGGCAAAGAAGGTATGCATTGCTTCGTGGAAGTAAAAGATAATATTATTGCTTATAATAGTCACCGAAAAGTATATTACAACTCATCAGTCGAATTATTTTTCAATGATATTAATAAAACAAAAATCGATAATCAAACATTACAATATCGTATTGCTGCTGGCGGAAGTTTTACGAAACTATGTGGAGTAAGAAGCGCTAGTACATATACAAGTTCATATTTTGATGGACAATTTGCTACCAAGTTACTTGGCGAATTTAACACAAGAACTTGTGAAGGATTCAATGTTGAATTATTTATTCCTTGGTATGAACTTGGCTTTAATAGTTTAGATGATGTTGATGGTTTAATGGTTTATCCAGCGTATAATCGTGTACCTAGTACAAGTGATAGTGAAACAGCAACATTTAGAATTAGAACAACTAAAAAATTAGCATTCCAAGCGACACCACATACTTGGGTTCCAATTAAAAAAGGCGAAGGAAATAGTCCACAAAATATTACTCCAGATGGCGAATTTTTTGGAGAAAATGATATGTATTTCCCAAATTATGGCTTTGATTTAAGTAATGATAAAGCTGATGGAACTGGTAGTGTGTTGTTAAATTCTAATTCCCAATCATCTATTGCGTTTATTAAAAATTTTACTGGAACAAATTATTATTTTGAAATGTTTATTGACGCAATTGGCGGAAATAAAAGTGATAGCCCAAAAATTGGCTTAACAACATATTTCTTTCAAAATAGATTCACACTTTATGTTAAGAAAAATGAAAAAGGTCGATTTGGTGTAACACAACGCTCTTTAGATAACTTAAGTTGGAACTGGACGGTGGAAAAAGGCGGAACTTACACTAATGAAGATTTTGTTAATCCTAATGATGATTTTGAAAAAAATGGTGTTAAATTAGCGCTTTTCCGTAATGGAGATACATTAGGTTTCTTAGTTAATGATGAATTGTGTTTTGCTAATACTAATGAAATAGTATTAGAAAATAAAACATTTGTTCCGAAAGAACAAATTGAACTACATTCAGTCACGTCGATTGATGATTATGTAGAAGAAAGCATTATTGGAATTTGCTCATATTCGGCAACAGGAAGATTTACGAATTATAAACTTTTAACGGAAGACGAGGCTAATAATAAATTATTTAGCCTTCTAAATAAATAATTAATGGAGGAAACATTATGAAAAAACAAGGTTTATTGATAACAATGTTAATTGCTTTAACAGCATTAACAGGTTGTAATTCTAATGATTCAGGAGAAGATATTTCATTTGACTCAGATGGAAATCTAATGGTATCAAAAGAAGGTACAAAAATTAAAGTATGGGGTTATTGTGATGGCGATGAAAGAACAAGAATGGAGCAATTAGTTAGTGCTTTTAATGAAAAGTACAAAGATTATAATATTAGCGCTAAATTCGTTCCATATGCTGCAAGTGGATGGGAACAAAAAATGAAAACCACTCTTGCTAGTAGACAAGGTCCAGATGTTTTCTTAGCTTCTGACGAATATTATAAGCAATTCGTTACTTTAGGATTTATGGAAAATTTAGATCCTTATATTAATAGTAAATATCCTGAACTTAATATGCAAAGTCAACTTGAAGATATGTTTGAAGGAGGAGTAGGAAGATATAAATACGATCCAGTAACAACAACATCTAATAGTGAAAATGCTCATTATTATGGAATTCCTAAAGGAACCGGCTCAACGGCAATTTATTATAATAAAACATTCTTAGCTAACGCTAATGTTAAAGAAATATCAATTTATGAAAAAGATATTGATGCTTATAATAGCGCTAATAAAACTACATATCCTAAGAAAGCATATTTCAAATATAACGATGGAAAATATTATTTTAATAACAAAATTGAAATGAGTTGGCAAGAATGTGCAGAACTTGCTAATAAATTACAATCCAACCCAAAAAATAAAGCAGCAGGTTGTAAAGAAGGTTTCTTAACGTCATGGTGGTTTAACTATGGTTTCTCTGTCGGTGGAGATTGCATTCAATATTTGGATTCATCAGATTCTAAATATAATGGTGGTTACTATACTTTCACTTTAGCGGACGCTACTGTTAACTATAAAGTAAAAGAAGCGTTAACTGTTAATAATAATTCTTACGAGGTAAACGAAATTATTTCTTATGAAGATAAATTCTTCTTAACTGATGATTTAGCTAATAAATGTGTAGTATTACCTTCTCAACGCCGCGCATTTAGTGAGTATATGTCTTTATCAGGAATAAAAGATAGCAATCACTATTATGCTAGCGAAAAAGGTGTTACCGATATATTCTGGGAAATAGTACCTTATAAACTTGCAGGCGGAAAAGAAGCAGGTATTACCAAAAACAATCAAATCATGCGTAATGAAGTAACAACATTTACTCCAGCAGATAATGAAAAATATGGTAATGCGCAAGTGAAAATTATGAACAAAGGAATTTCTCCTAACCCGGCAAATTTCTCTACTGATGGTCGTGCTGGTTATTTCTCAAATAAACACGTGGCAATGCTTGTTGATGTTCGTTCTTGTGTCCAAGACTTCCGTGATGCAATGGATGAAGGAAGTTGGGATGTTGCACCAATGTTAATGTATAAAGAATTTGATGAAAATGATAATGTAACAGTTGAAGGTATTAGAGGAGCGCATAGTGGCTCAAATGCTTGGTGTGTATGGAGTAAATCACCAATTAAAAATGCTGGTTATTTATTCACAAAATTTGCTACAACTGAAGAAGGACAAAAAATTCTTGCAGAAGCAGGAACAATTATTCCAAATCAAAAATCAATTGCTTCAGAATTAGTTAAAAAAGATGTTAATGAAGGAAAAGATCCACAAAATTTAGAAATATTCATCGATGGAGCGGAATACCAAACTCCAGGTGACTGGTGGTATTTAAAAGATGGTGACTGGATTGATTCGGAAGGTTGCTGGGCAAACTACTTAAATCAAACTGTACGTAACTACCGTAATACATTAGCGGGTTTCTATTCCACTAATGACTATACAGGAACATTTGATAGATTATTAAAATACACAGAAAAATAAGGATTAACTTTATGGAACAAGTCAAAAAAAAGAAAAATAAGCGAAGGTTAAAAAATGAGTTGACTGGGACACTATTTACTTCTGTCCCAATCATCGGCCTACTTATTTTCACAATTATCCCTTTAGGAATGGCAGTAGTTATGTCGTTTATGAATATGCCTGGTATGAACTTTGAAGGTGCAGAGTTTTATTCATTTAGTGACATATTACATAACTATAAAGTAGTATTTAGCGATGCTTATTTCTATAAGGCACTAAAAAATAACTTCATTTTATTTCTAGAATTACCAATTTCTATTATCTTATCAATTATTATTGCTGAATTGCTTTCCAAGAAAGTAAAATTTACTAAAGCATTCAAAGTAATATTATTTATTCCTTACGTTTGTTCAGTAGCAGCGACAACATTTATGTGGAACTGGTTACTTGATGCCAATTATGGTTTGGTTAATAAAGTGTTTGGCTTAGATATTGCTTGGTTTGCTGATCAAAAATACTTTATTTGGGCAATTATGATTATGGGACTTTGGTCTGTTAGCGGTTACCGTATCTTATTATTTACTGCAGCGATTACTAATGTTAATAATTCATTAAAAGAAGCTGCGCGTATTGATGGAGCAAATCCTCTTCAAGTATTCTTCCATGTTACTATTCCATCAATTACCCCAACAATATTCTATGTATTAGTTATGGGATTAATTGGTATATTCCAAGAATTTACAAGAATTTCTGTTATTAATGCCGGTGGCGAAAAATGTATGACCATTGTCTTCTATATCTTTAATAAAGCATTTAGAGGATCACCACAAATGGGTGTGGCATGTGCCGCTAGTATGATTCTTGCTTTATTTATCTTCTTATTAACTAGATTAAACTTCTGGTTATCGAAAAAGTGGGTGAACTATGATGTTGAGTAATGTAATGCCAAATCAAAGAAGTGTTACCCCAAAAAAGAAGAAAAAATCACATTCTAAAAAAATTAATCTTACGCTTATATATGCTGGATTAATATTTGCTTCGTTAGTAGTAATTCTTCCATTCTTAATTATTGTTATTACTTCATTTAAAACTAAGAGTGATGCTATGTCAGATGCATTTACTATTATTGGTGCAAAAGATGGATTTTCTATTCAAGGTTACAAAGAAGTATTTGCCTATGTTGATAGTAATGGCATTCCACTTATTTTAACAGGATTTCTAAACACAATGCTTGTTTCAGTGGTTCCTACAGTGGTTTCATTATTCTTCTCCGCTCTAGCAGCTTTCGCTTTTGCTAAAATAAAATTTAAATTAAGTAAAACTTTCTTTAATATTTTGATTTTTACAATGATGATTCCTGGTACAATATTATTAGTACCGCATTACCTTATGTATGATTCATTTGGTTGGATTGACACATTTCTTCCATTGATTGTTCCGGGTTTATGGGGAAGTGCTTCAACGATATTCTTCTTAAGACAATTTATGTATGGAATTCCTGATAGCCTTATTGAATCAGCTAAAATGGATGGATTATCATGGTTTACAATTTTCATTAGAATTATTTTACCATTAATCGTTCCAGCATTATTAGCTCAAGGATTATTATCATTTATTGCTCATTACAATGCATATTTAGGACCTTATATTTATATACAAAATCCAGACATGTATACTCTTCAATTAGTAGTGGCAAATTTCAAAGACTTTGCGGGTAAGAACTATCCGGCTATTATGGCTTGTAGTATTTTAACAATCTTACCAATTTTAATTCTTTATGCAATCTTCCAAAATTACTTTGTTGAAGGTATTGCAACAACCGGTATGAAATTATAAGGAGCGTAATTATGGCAACATTAAAATTTATAAATATTAATAAAATTTACGATAACAATGTACAAGCTGTCTTTGACTTTAATTTAGAAGTTCAAGACAAAGAATTCATTGTATTCGTTGGACCTTCTGGATGTGGTAAATCTACCACACTCCGTATGGTCGCAGGACTAGAAGAAATCACTAGTGGAGAACTTTATATTGGTGATACCTTAGTAAATGATTTAGAACCTAAAGATCGTGATATCGCGATGGTTTTCCAAAATTATGCGCTTTATCCTCATATGACTGTTTATGAAAACATGGCATTTAGTCTTCGTCTTAAAAAAGTACCAAAAGAAGAAATTGCTCGCCGTGTTGAAGAAGCCGCAGAAATCTTAGGCTTAACACAATACTTAAATCGTAAACCTAAAGCATTATCGGGTGGACAAAGACAACGTGTAGCTTTAGGTAGAGCCATCGTTAGAAATCCAAAAGTATTCTTAATGGATGAACCATTAAGTAACTTAGATGCTAAGTTACGTGTCCAAATGCGTACGGAAATTGCTAAAATTCATAAACGTGTTGAAGCGACCACAATTTATGTTACTCATGACCAAACTGAAGCCATGACAATGGCAAGTCGTATTGTGGTTATGAAAGATGGTTATATCCAACAAATCGGTACACCAAGAGAAGTATATAATACACCGGCAAATATATTTGTTGGGGGATTTATTGGCTCTCCAGCCATGAACTTCTTTAAAGGTAAATTAGTTAAAAATAATTTTGTTATTAAAGATGAAAACACAAATTCAGAAGTTAAAATTGCTTTAGATAAAGAAAAAACTAATATGTTAAAAAACTTTATCAAAAATAAAGAAATAAGTATTAACGAAAAAATTGAAAAAGAGTTAGAAACTTTAAAAACTGAATATGAACATGATAAAGAATTATTAATTAACCAAGTAATTCCTAGTGATCATAAAAAGAAATTAGAAGCACGTGAAAAACATCTTGAAGAACTTGAAAAAAGATTTAAAGAAAACATGGATGCTTTAACTAATGAACACGAAACACAACTAAACAATTTAGAAGAAGTTGTTTTAGGTGTTCGTCCAGAAGATATTTATATTACTAAAGATATTAATAATAAAAATCCTGGCACAGATATAAACATTGAATGTGATGTATCAGAACTATTAGGTCATGAATTAATTGTTTATGGTTATATTGGCGGACAACGTGTTGTAATTAAGACAAGTTCTGCAAATGAAATTAATCCAGGCAATAAATTAGATTATCAATTTGATATGAATAAAATTCATTTCTTTGATCCGACAACAACAAATAGAATCTAAAAAAGGAGGCCGCTATGAGACTAGCTATATTTGAAACCTTTTCCACGAGTGATGAAGATAGTAGAGATTCATCCTTACATCCAATAAAAGTGAAAACAAATGTGGATAATTGTGCAAAAATTGTTAAAGAATTCTTTGAAAATAATCATTATAATAGTATAAAATATGACAAAGATTATAATGAAATATTTGGTATTCTTGATGAATATGAAACCACAATTCATTTTATTAAAGATCTTGATGGAAAAATTTCTATTGGTGTATCTATTTATGGACCAACACGCCGAGGAAGAACGAGAAATAGAGTGCGTCTCATTTTAAAAAATATGCGGGAGTTATTTAAAAATTACTTATGAAAATAAATTCAATTTATGATGAAAAGTTTGCTAAATTCGGAAAAATAATCAATTATCCATTTACTAAAACTTTAGAAATTTTAAAAACAAAAG
>CALBGF010000054.1 GCA_937893635.1 uncultured Mollicutes bacterium
TCTTCATCACTTAAATCATTAATATCAATAGGTACAACTGAACTAGCTATTTCATAATTAGATGAATCAAATAAACTATTAAAGTTCTTTACAATTGATTCAAAATTATTTGAGTCTAAACAATCATATTTATTATTTTTCATTTAAAAGCACTTCTTTCTAATTCTAAATATTTTAATTTATAACAATTAAAAATGTCTTTTTATTAAAGAACTGATGAATGTACATACGCTTTATTTAATGCATGTAAAATAAAACTATTTATAATTAATTCTCCGTTCTTTATATTCATTTAACTATTTATCATCAACATAGTCAAGGTAAAAAAAGTATATATTAGTTTAAGATATGCATTCTTTTGCACTATTATCTTTAAACTTTTTTACGATTATGCGTCCTTTTTTTCTATTAAAATTCAAAATTTTCATTTGTTTTAATCTTTTTAGGCAATTTATGTTTCCTTCAGAATAATGTATATCAAAACTTTCATTTTCTAAATTAGCAAATTTGCTATCATAAATAGATAGCATATGCTTAACATTTTCAAGTGTATTGTCATCAAAATTTGCAAACTCTGTTAAATTTATTAAATTTAATATATGATCTCTACAATTATTAAATTGTAATAATATTGTCTCGTTTATAATAAATCCATTTTCAGTTATTAAATTAGCATACCTTCTTTCATTTTCCATAATATTAATTTTATTATAATAATCAGTAATAATTTTTTGCTTTAACTTATTGTACTTAAGTTTTGAAAGTAATATATTATCAAGTTGCTTTGACGTCATGCTAACAGGGAAAAAAGTTTCGAATTCTTTTAGAATTTCTATTTCAAAATGATATAAATATTCGCAAAAAGGGTTTATTCTTTCATTAAGAATAGAAAAATCATTTTCATTATAACTTATTCTATCAGATTTTATTAGTTCAATTAAATTTGTATCATTTGTAATATCATTAGCACTAAGCTTTCCATTTATTTTATTTATTAATGAATTAAATGAATCTATCAAATCACATTCTTCATTTAATATAGAACATAATGCTATTTTATTAGCATCATTAAAGTCTATCATATCAATACTATTAACATTCCTAATTAAATATTTTAATATTTCTTTAGGATCATAATGGTCATACATATATACTATATTATTTGATGATGGCTCAATAAAATTATTTTCAAAAGCGTAGGCTGATACACTAGGATTCACCTTAGATAAATCATCAATTGTAATTTGATATTTATTTAATAAACCTATCTTGTTTTCAATAGTAATTGCTTCATCAATTTTAATAAAATTATAAGCCATTTCACAATTTTTGGTAGATTTTTCAATTCTATCGTCTAACAAAATTTTTGCTAAATAAATATTTATATTTTGTTCTAAATAGCTATATACTCCTTCAAAAAAATCTTTTATAAAACTATAATTATTTGAGAAAAACAATTTATTATCATAATTTTTTAAAGAAATAATATACAATAAATTATCAACAGTAATTTCATAGTAGTTTTTAGCAATAATATGTTCCATTAGTTCTTTTGAACATAATGTGTCACTCAAAGAATCAAACTTTGGATTTAAATTATTTAAAAGTAACATAGCATCATTTATATTTAAACCATTAATTAGATTGTTAATATCTTTTTTATTAGAAAAATAGTTTGTTAAACAATTATTTTGATTATAACTTTTTATATTATTAAAATACTGATTTAAAATAGTATTAATTATAATTTCTTTTTTTTCATTTATTAATTTACTCTCAATAATGTTTAAACATATTTTTTGATGAAACATAATTAACTTAGTAAGTTCTATAATTTTTGTTTCATCTTCTTCATTATAATAAAGTAATAAATATTCTAAAGATTTGTCACTAACAAGTGTTTTTAATAAGGCCTCTTTTTTATTAGAGTCAATTTCTTTTGCTGCATCTATTACATAAGTAATTAAATATTTGTTAATAACTGCTGAATATTTGAAATCACTAACTTTTAGCCTTTTAATTATTTCTGGAATATTTTCTATTTTAGAACAGTAATCGTTTATTCCTACTTGTACTTTTTTTATAAATTCAATATCAGTTGGTGAAATAATATCAGAATCAAAATTATAAATGTATTCCATATATCGATCATCAATATAGCCGTTTTTTATAGCAAATTTCCAAAAGTTTGTAAGAGTTTCATTTGATTTTTGAAGTTCTTCATTATTTTTTAAAATATTATTAAAAACTTCATCAACTCCAATTTGATTCACTAATTCATTAAATGATAAATTAGCAATATTGGAGATTTGATTACATAAACTACTTATTTTTGCATTTGCTTCTTCTTTTTTGCTTTCTGTTTTATAAACTAAATTCTCTTCTCTTTGAACAAAATCAAAGCTTATAATTTCTTCCATTTTCTTAGGAGATATAGAGGTTTTGTATCCTTTATAGTATGGGTGTGAAATATTATTCCAATCAATATTTTTAAACGATGATATAGAATCAATGAATATCGTGTTAGTATTTGAGTAATTATATCCCTCAGAGCTAATCATTCCTTTAAGTATAAGTTTCAATTCATCAAAATTATTAAGTCTTTCCTTTTCAGCGAGATTAAGTTTGTTTTCATATTCTGAAATTTTTTCTTTTATCTTTTCACATAACAAATCAACAAGCGAATCTCTATTCAACATACAAATGAATTCGCTTGTTTTATCTTCTAGTTTAGTATATTCTTTAGGAAATAAATTTCTATATAGCGATAATGTAAAAAGAATTTCATTTTTCATTCTATTTTCATTAAATTTATTAATAACCCTGCTTCTAGTAATAACGTAATCATTAAATGTATTCTTCAAAACTCTCATATCAGGAATATACAAAGAAATATCTTTAACAAATTCATCACTAAGTTTTAATTCTTTGTCATAATTACAAAATATCTCCCGCATCTTTTCTTCTGTGGTCGTTGGATTAATGATAGGAATAATCGATAAAATAAAATCAAAAAATTTGGCACGCTCTTCTTCACTTTCTATTAAATCATTCTTTATAGCATATAAAAAAGTTACTTTTTTGCATTTCTTATTACTACTATTATTTATAATTGTATTTAGTTCTCTTAATTTTACAAATATCTCCGTTTCAGGCAATCTATCTAAATCTTCGAATATGACTAAATCAACTTTTACTCTTTCAAAAAAATACAATATTTCATCAACCATTTTGTTAATAATGGATAAAGTGTCTTTAGATTCTGTTTCGATTTCAAAATCTTTATATTTCACTTTTTTTAGCCTTCCAAAATATAATATAGAATAAATAGCATATCCAAAAGAAACCACAAAAAATGCAAGAACAATATAACAAGTTTTATTAAAGAAAGCGTTATTTGCTAATTGTATAGTAAGAAATGTAAATGAAAGAATAGCGACAATAACGCATATTGTATTTAATAGTGTCTTTAACATAGATGGCGAATTGGTTCTCTCTATTTTAGAATGTGGTAAAGTATGACTATTTTGACTATATAGCAGTTGTTGCAATATGCTTCTTTCTATATCATTTTCGCTATATTTTTCTTTATTAAAGGTTGCTAATGAAATTTTAACATATTTTGATTTATTTGGGCTTTTACTTCTTCTATCTTTTTTTCTAAACTTACTTAGATATGTTTCAATAACACTACTTTTACCTGCTCCTAGTTTTGCTACAATAGCGATATTCTTTACATTAGGATTATTAATTTTTTCATTTAATATACGAGCATCCACTTCATAGTTAGCCGAAATTACTGGTGAATTATCTAACAATTCAATTCTATTATTCATTTTTAGTTCTCCGTTCTTTACAATTATTTAACTATCTCTTACATCTTTAGTCAAGGCACAAATTAAATATTTGTTAAATTTGTTGTATATCGTTAACAATAAGTTTATTACTATGTATAATATTAAATATATTTTATGAAAAGGCTTTACTTTTTGAAAAGTACTTGCAAAATAAATAAATATCATTTAAACTTGTAGCAAGTCTATGAATCAAATAGAGGAGCGACTACAAAATAGTATTTCTTTCCTTAATGGCTTTGGGAAGGAAGAAAGGTAAGAGTCGCCGAAACCATCATTAGTATCTTAGCCGAAGAGAATTGATGAGTTGGGATGTAGGAAAATATCTTACATACTCGGCGGATAGTAAGTATCCGATTGGCACTATTGATTGAAGTCCTACTTCTTAAAGGGATTGCAATTAATATGTGATCCTAGACAAGAAAGGGAGGACATTTTTTTATGTCAAAGAAAAATAATTTTATGTTATGTGCAGTAACAGCACTTTTTGTTACAAGTTGTTCGCCAGCAAATGATGATTTTATTTATCATTATGAGCCAACCTTCGCTTCAATTAATACAAGCAACATTGAAGTAAACAAACTCATTGTAGGAATGGAATGTAACTATTCACCTTTTAATTGGACAGATAATAGTGATAACGATTATAATCTAGCTATTCGTAATATTGGTGGTAGTTTTGCAGATGGATACGATGTCCAAATAGCGGCTTTATTAGGTAAAGCACTTAATATGGAAGTAGAAATAATTAAAGAAAATTGGGAAAGTTTAGTACCTGATGTTCAAACTAACACTATTAATTTAGTTCTAGCTGGAATGACTGATACTGAAGAAAGAAGAGAATCTATAGATTTTAGTGATGAATACTATCGTTCTGAATTAGTGTTAATTACCAAAAAAGATACTTCTTCTTTATACAATTCGATTCTAACTAGTGAGGAAGTAAAAACACTTTTAAACAATAAAAGTATTATTTCACAAGTATCAACAGTTACTAATGATGTTATTGAAACTTTTGTGTCTAACTATAGCGCTATACATCTATCTCCATTAGGAACTTTTGCTGAGTGCGCTATCGACGTTAGTAATGGCTTAGCGTTTGCAATGACTGCCGAATATCCAGTAGCACAAGCAATTATTAATTCAAATCCTTCTTTAGGTATAATTCGTATTTCACAAGATATATTAGGCGTTGATTTATCTGAACTTGGTGTATCAATTGGTATTAAAAAAGGTAATGATAATTTAAAAAGATGTATTAATGAGGCATTAAGTTATATATCTCAAGATTTACGTAATTTAATGATGAGTGAAGCTGTTACTAGAAGTGGAGAATAACTTATGTGGAATGATATTACTAATCTATTATCTAAATATTGGGAAAATTATCTCAATGGTACATTGGCCACTATTGTATTGTCATTTGTTGGAACTTTTGGTGGATTATTTTTAGGAATATTTTTAGCTTATTTTAAATCATTAAAAACTAAAAATGTTTCTTTATGGCAAAAACTATGGCGTATTCCTTTAAAATTTCTTTCTAATTTATATTCAATTATAATTCGTGGAACACCAATGATGGTTCAAGCAATGCTATTTAAATATGGTTCTCAAATGTTAGGTTTAAATTGGAATAATGTTCTTATGGGTATTAACACTTGGAATGGATGGTTTATAGCAGGTTTAGTTGTAATTACTTTTAATACAACAGCATATATGGGAGAGATTATTGAATCTGGTTTAAATGGTGTTGGAAACGATCAAATCGAAGGCGCTAAATCTCTTGGAATGAATGATTTTCAAATATTAATTCATGTTACATTACCACAAGCTATTAGAAATTCAATTCCTACAATAGGAAATGAATGGGTAGTAAATATTAAGGACTCTTCTGTTCTTAATGTAATTGCCGTTTCCGAATTATATTGGCAAGCCTCAAGCGCCGCTTCTAAAGGATATCAATATTTAGCCACATATGTAATTATTGCTTGTATTTATTTATCACTAACTCTTATATCTACAGGCATTTTAAAAATAATTGCTTTTAAATTAGATGGTAACAAAATCTCTACTTCATTAAAAAATTATTTATCACATTATAAAAAGGCTGGTGCTAACTAATTATGAATATCTTAAGTATTAATCATTTAGCCAAATCATTCTCTAATAACACTATCGTTTTAAAAGATATCTCTTTTAATGTAGAAAAAGGTGAATGTATTACTATTATTGGTTCTTCTGGCTCTGGAAAATCAACTTTGTTACGCTGCATTAATTTATTAGAATCTCCCGATAGTGGTTCTATACTATTAAATGGTATAAACATTTTAGATAAAAGTATTAATCAAAATAAAGTAAGATCTAAACTTGCTATGGTATTTCAATCTTTTAATCTATTCAATAATATGAATGTTTTAGATAATTGTATTATTGGTCAAGTTAAAGTACTTAAACGCAACAAAAAAGAGGCTATTGAAATAGCCACTAAAAACTTAGAAAAAGTTGGATTATCTGATAGAATTAATTTTAAAATACAAAATCTTTCTGGAGGTCAAAAGCAAAGAGTTGCTATTGCAAGAGCTTTATCTATGAATCCTGATATCATTTTGTTTGATGAACCTACTTCTGCACTTGATCCAGAAATGGTAAATGAAGTATTAAAAGTAATTAAAGAATTAGCAAGTCAGCACATAACAATGATTATTGTCACTCATGAAATGCGCTTTGCTAAAGAAGTATCCGATCGTATTATATTTATGGATAAAGGCATTATTGCACAAATAGGTACTCCTAAATATATATTTGATGAATGTGAAGATGAAAGATTAAAAGCATTTATTAATCGTGATTCTCGTTCGCCTATAATAATAACGAATAATGAGCAAAAGCTATTTAACAAGAAAATAGTCGGTGATTAAAAAGCAAGTAAAATGTCTTTAAAAAGCAAATACTCTATTTATTTACTTTTTACTAAAGATAAATCTATCATATTTCCTAGTTTATAATTCCATTCATCTGGTACAATATTTACAAATCCAGCACAATGATAAAATGTTAGTTCCCCAACATAAATGTGATTGTTAACATAATAAAAATCTACTCTCAAATGTGGAATACCTTTGGATAATTTTTTTGATATTTCTTTCATTTGTTCAAAACAATCAGGTTTCGATGGAGGCACGATTGAATTAGGATCTTTCATTCTAAATGGTAAGTGATTGAAATCCATATCAAAAAAATCAGTTGTTGGATTTTCTGATCTATCTCTAGAGATGTAGCAAAGTTTTGGCTCTCCATTAAAACAAAAGAATTTATAATCTACTAGCCATGAATTTTCATCACCATCATCATGTAATAATGGTTCACACATTATTTTTTTCTCTATGTTTTTATATGGCCATTCTCTATGAACTAAAAAATAATTACGCTTTAAGGATTTTTCAATAATTTTTTTTGTTTTTGATAAATCTAATTTGCTTTTATCTCTGCAAATAACTATCGAGCCAGAGTCATGATTACACTTTAAAACAAATTGATTAGGTAATTTATCAAAATTAATTTCTTCAAAACTATCCCATACTCCTATTGTTGGTATAGCATGTTCTTCACCAACAATCTCAGAAATAAATTGCTTAGCCTTGCATTTATCAACCATAGTAGTGTAAATGTCTTTTCTATCATTTAATTTTAGCCACTGCAGTTTTTCACTATATGTAACAGGATTATCCAAATTTGGTTTTTTTCCAATTGTTGCATTATATTCTTTTATTAAATATTTTTTGTCAGACATATTATTATATAATTTAAGATACTCTGAATTAATAAAAAAACGAAATTTTTTATTAGTAAAATATTTATTTATTGTTCTAAAAAGATTGGCTTTCATTTTTTAAATCCTCCTCTAAAATTTTTTTGTGATTGTCAATTTTATTGTTATTCATTGATAAAATGTATGCCATTATTAAATAATATAATTTGTCTCCTAACAACACCCCAAAGAACAATAACCAACATATATATATTAACAATAAATACTTTAAAATCCATTGTTTTTCTCCGGCGCTTGATTTAGGTCTATTAAATGAACAAATAATAGGAATTATAAATAAGGCAAATCCTGCAAGTCCAAAATCACATAATAATTCTGTAATAGTAGTATGCGAATAAGTGGCATACGATCCATTAATAGCAAATCCATTTGTTCCCCAGCCAAAAACCGGTTTAAAAGTAAATAAGTAAAATGCTTCAAAAATCATATTATACCTTTCCACTGTTGACATATCCACATAAGAAGAATTATTCCCTAAAAGAGTATTCAACATACTTATTATACGTTTTTTCATTGTTGCAAACATAGGTAAATTCAATAGTACAAGTATAACTATAATAACTGATACTATACTTATAAGAGAAATATACCATTTTTTTCTTCCAAATATCATTACGATAAAACAAACTGATAATAATAGTAAGGAAAGAAAGAATGATTTAGAGCCTGTAAGAAAGCCAAAAATTATGAATATACCTGTGGGGATTACTAATAAAAAATTTTTACGAATTATAACCAAATAAAGGCCAAACAAATAACCAACCATAAAATATTCGCCAATCGCGTTGACATTCCCAAAAAGGCTTCCAAGTCTATCAAAATCAAGTGATAATATTTCCTTATGATAAATAATAAAGAAATAAATTAAAAACAATGTTAAGCCAAAATAAAGAGCATAAATAGACCTAATTAAGTGATTATTAGATGAAATAAATTCATATAATATAATACACATAATTATCAATAAGAATTCAGTTTTTTTTATTTGACTTATATCATTTAGCATTGAAGAAATTATAATAACTAGCAAAAACAATATCATACAAGAAATGCATTTATTCATAGAAAATGTTTTGTATTTAAATAAATAAGCAATTATCAATATACATACAAGTCCAACAAATAACAATGGTAAATTATGTAATGATGTATATGAAAAACTAGGTAACATAAAAGAAAGAATTAAAATAGATATATAAATTATTGCTTCAAAAATATATTTTGTTTTATCTATGTTAAATAGTTCTTTTTCCATTAATAAAAAGGAGTTAATTTTTTTCATCATTGTTCTTCACCTTCTTTGTATTACTACTATATATTGAAATAAGTTTTAATGATAATAGATAAAATAAAATTAAAAGATATATAACTACTAAGAACTGTGACCCATGAAAGGCAAAAAATGATAAAAAGCGAAATTTTTCTTGTAAACACATAGTTATAATTTGAATTATACAAAAGATGAGTGATACAAGTATATTTAAAAATACGAATGACTCTACATAACTATTTCTACTGTTCTTTGAAAAAAATGTATAAATTATAATTACAATGAGTGCCGCAAATAATATGATTGATGAAATATTATATGCATTAAAAAATTGGTTGTTTTGCTTAATCATTGCATTTTCTAACGATTCGTTTAAAAATGCATTAGAAGTATACTGAGCAGATGAAAGAAAATTATAACTTGTTTTTTCGTTATTTAATTCATTCAATACAAATTTTAAAACTGAAGAGTTACTTTTGATACTATTATGTAATTCAAACGAAACAGAAATATTATCTAATTGCCCATTTTTAGAGTAATTATAATTTCTATAAATTAACCATGATAACAAAAAATCATTATACTGGCGCGTTAATTTATTAGCACTACCAAGGTTAGAATCATATATTCCACTTATAATCCATGCTTCATCTTTAAATTCACCAGAAACGCTATATCTTACATTTATAGTTTTTCCAATAACATCCTTAGGAGAATCCAAATTCATTTCATTAGCCTTTGTTTCTGCAATATTAGAAGATATAATGCACCAGTTCCCAGAAAATGATGGCTTCTTATACTTAAAATACAAATCCATATCATCCATTTTATAGTAAGGGATTAAATCATCGTTGCCTATTATTTCATTTGTTTTATCCTTATAAGAAAAGACATTAGGAAATAGAACTGAAATAGGTTTATAATTTTCTTCACTATCATTTTTAACAAAAAATGATTCTGATATCTTTGAATTTATACCAATGTAGCATTTATTAAGTTCATATAAAGGGTTCAATCCACCATTACTCAAATATTTATACTTATTTCCAAATTTAAGCATTTTATTATCTGAGTCATTTTCTTGGCAAACAGTAAAAAGTGTCGTGCTATCATCATTATTAGTAGTTTTATTAAATTCTGAAATTTGATAACTTAAATTTTCAATTTTACCATCATATGTACTATTATTTCCTATAATAGTTAAAACAACTGCTCCAGTGAATAAAATTGAAGTAAAAATATATAGAGTCAAATTGCCCTTTATTTTTTTAATGAATTCATTAAATGAATTTATTAACATAACTAATTTTTTCTTAATGATATCCATCAAAAAATTCTCTTTTTTCATAATACTATCCCCCTTCTTAATTAATGTGTCTACTAAAAAAAGTATTTATTTTACTAACAAAATCTTTGTGAAATAGCACAAAATAACTTCCAAAATATATTATCATACATATAATAATAGAAATTATATCAAACCACCAATTCCCATTGATTTTTTTCAACAATAAAGAAACAACAATCATTATTATACAGCATATAAATGGTCTCAAAAAATTTAATATAATTGGTTTTAATTGAAATTTAAAAATAGATTTTAAAAATACAAATGACATAAATACAAGTGTTAAATCAGCACATGCACTTGCTATAACAAAGGTTGTAAAATTTGATTTGACTGTTAACAAACATACTGGAATAGATACCATTAAAAGAATAGCTTGAGTATAAATAGAAATACTAGGTTTTCCTTTCGCTCTATATACCTCTGAAGCAAAATATGAGAACACCACAACAAGTGATTTAATAGCACAAGAAACCCCTACAACTATCCCCGCATCTCCCCATTGATCACCAAATAATATCTTAGTGGCTAAATCTTTATATAAAAATAGTCCAGCCCCCATTGGTAAAAGTATAAAAGCAGCCAATGATTGCATTTTATAATACATATCTTTAAAAGCTATTTCATCATTTTTGAGCCTAGATAACGAAGCAAATAAAACTGGAATAATTGATGCAGTGACTATTCCAAATAACGAATTTACCATAGAGTTAGCATTTTTATATATGCCCAAATAATATTGACTCATCCCATTACTAATTATTATTGAACTAACCCATGTGCAAAGCCATATGAGTAATGATTCAAATAAATTAAGAGCACTAAATGAAAACATTTTCTTCAATAATGAAAATTTATAATAAAGCTTGGGTTTCCATTCAGAAATAAAGCACATTATTATTGTAGCTATACACATAGATACTATATTTCCAATTATAATTGACCAATGTTTAAATCCCATTAATGCCAAAGGTACAGAACAACATAAATTAACTATAGCAGTAACTATTCTTATATAAAACAATTGTTTAAACTTAAATTCACGTCGAAATGAAGCTGTAAATGTACCATTAAAAGAATAAATTGGAACTTGAACACATGCAACTATTAAAGGAATTTCATATCCACTACTACCCACTAATTTAGCTAATGGCTTATTAAATACACAAATGAAAGCAAATAAAATAACTGATAATATAAAGTTTGACCAAAAAGCAACAGTAATAGATTTATTCTTTTCATCTTCATTTACAAAATCCGATTGAATAATGTATTTAGAGAATCCACCCTCTGAAAAAATTTCACAAAATGATATAACAATCGTAATAGTGGTAACTATACCAAAAATCTCTGGCGCTAAAATTCTTGAAAGAATTGCTGTTGTAATTGGAGTAATTAATCGCCCAATAATTTCGCCAAATGTAGACCATTTTAAAGATTTTTTCGATTTTTTTTGTATTTCTATTGCACTATCATTCATATTTTTTAACTTTTATTAAACTAAACCTTTCACAGCATTAATCTCTTTTAAATAAATCTCTCGTATAAACTTTATCTTTTACTTCTTCTAAAATCGGTTCATATCTATTAGCAACAATTACATTACTAATGTTTTTAAATTCATCAAAAGATTTAATTACTTTACTACCAAAAAATTCATCTTGGTTAAGTGTTGGTTCATAAATAACAACACTTGCTCCTTTAGCTTTAATTCTTTTCATAACACCTTGAATTGATGATTGCCTAAAATTATCTGAATTAGATTTCATTGTTAATCTATAAATTCCAACAATAACATTATTACCTGGTATACCATTTATACCTTGTTTTTTGTCAGTACCATAAAATCCAGCCTTATCCAATATTTGTTCGGCAATAAAATCTTTTCTTGTTGAATTTGATGCAACAATCGCACTAATAAGATTTTCTGGAACATGTTCAAAATTAGCCTTAAGTTGTTTAGTATCTTTAGGCAAGCAATAACCACCATATCCAAAAGAAGGGTTATTATAAAATGAACCAATTCTTGGATCTAAACAAACACCATCTATTATTGATTTTGTGTTTAATCCTTTTGATTCAGCATAGGTGTCTAATTCATTAACATACGTATTTCGGCATATGTGTCAAGTTCATTAAAATATGCAACACGCAAAGCTAAATATGTATTAGCAAATAATTTAACTGCTTCTGCTTCTGTTGTCTCAATAAATAAGGTTGGAATATTTTCTTTAATTGCTCCTTCTTGTAAAAGACTAGCAAATTTATGAGCGGCTTCTTGAAGTTTTTTGTCATTCAATGGTGCACCAACAATAATTCTACTTGGATATAAATTATCATATAATGCTTTTGATTCTCTTAAAAATTCTGGTGAGAATATAATGTTATTAGTATTATATTTTTTTCTAACACTTTCTGTATATCCAACTGGAATTGTTGATTTAATAATCATAATTGCATTAGGATTAACTTTTAATACAAGTTCAATAACCTGTTCAACACAACTAGTATCAAAGAAATTCAATCTGGAATCATAATTAGTTGGTGCAGCAATGATAACAAATTCGGCTTCTTTATATGCTGATTCACCATCTAAAGTTGCAACTAAATTAAGTTCTTTTTCTTTTAAATATTTCTCAATATATTCATCTTGAATAGGAGAAATTCTATTATTTATTTTATTAACTTTGTCTTCAATAACATCTACAGCTTTTACTTCGTTATGTTGTGATAATAAAACCGCTAAAGACAAACCAACATAACCTGTTCCTGCAACTGCAATTTTCATACAATTTTACCTCCCTAGTATAAATTTATTTCATAATAATATGTTCAAATTTTTCAATAAAAGACATAAATGAAAATGATTTCCCATATTTAGAAATTTCTTCAAAATCGATATTGTTGCACATTGCTTGTTCAATATTTTTTCGCAATGATTCAACATCTCCTGGCTCTATTAACTTGCCAAAACAATTATTATTAACAATTTCAGGTATTGCACCAACTTTAGTAGATATAATATAGCAACCATATGACAAAGCCTCTAAAATAACTATTGGTAAGCCTTCACCATATGATGGAAGAATAAAAATACTTGCATTAGAAAAAATTTGTTCTTTTTTTTCGCCGTTAACAAATCCATGATAAAGCACATTAGACATATTGTTAGTGTATTTCTTATACTCTTTTTCTACATCGCTATCAATGAAATTACCACATACATCTAATACAAAAGGCATCTTAATGCCTTTTAATGCAATTAGTAGATCAACAATGCCTTTTCTTTTGTCTAACGAACCAACAAATAGAATGTGTTTAGGATTGTTTTCTTTTTCAAAGTTCACAATTTTATTTTGTTTCGTATAGTTATATACAAGATGCTTTCTACATTTTACATTAAATTCATCCAATGTTTTTTGTGATAAAAACACAATATCATCGACATACAAATTAATATAATCTAATATTTTATTTCTTACAAATTTATTATTAGACACAATTTTGTCAAAATCTGCAAAATGTATATGTAAAACTACTCTAGCATCTTTGTATTTTCTTTTAAAATGTTTTATTATTAATAAATCTTTTAATAATGCTATACCACATGAAGAGTGAAAATATATAATTTCCGCGTTTGATTTTTTATACTCTTTTCTTATCGCAGAGTAACATTTAATAAAATTCAAAATATTTAAAAAATTAAATTTAGTAAATTCTTTTTGTTTCCTTTTTACGCGGCAAGTTTCAAATTTATAAATAGAAATATTTTTGTTAGTATTTGTGGA
Organism: uncultured Mollicutes bacterium; assembly: GCA_937893635.1. Next base: position 14,090 of record CALBGF010000054.1, read on the forward strand.
ATAGAAAGTATATATATCATTAGCAATAGATGATATTCCTCCATTATATCGGCCATTAGGATTAAATGGCGCTGCCATTAAAATATTCATTATTTATTTCCTCTCACATAATACTCATAATACCATTCAGCAAATCTTCTTAATCCAGTTCTAAGAGAAGTAGCTGGCTTAAATCCAAAATCTCTTTCTAACGCTGATGTATCAGCATAAGTAATAGGAACATCTCCTAGTTGCATTGCCACTAATTCTTTATGACTATCAAAATCAAAATCACTTGGTAAGACTTTCGCTCTAATTAATTCTTCTTGAAGAATTTTAACAAAATCTAAAAGATTTTCCGGGTGATTATTTCCAATATTATATATCTTATAAGGAGGAATTGGCAGTCCATCATCACCATTTTGTTTTGAAGGCGCTTTATATATAACTTTTATTATTCCATCTACAATATCATCAATATAAGTAAAGTCTCTTTTACAGTTTCCGTAATTAAATATTTTAATTTTTTCACCTTTAATTAATTTATTAGTAAAACTAAAATATGCCATATCTGGTCTGCCTGCTGGACCATATACAGTAAAGAATCTTAATCCTGTGCATGGAATGTTATATAATTTTGCATATGCATGTGCAAGAAGTTCATTAGATTTTTTAGTTGCTGCATATAAAGAAACAGGATTATCTACTTTATCTTCTGTAGAATAAGGGACTTTCTTATTAGAGCCATAGACAGATGAACTAGAAGCATAAACCAAATGCTTTACTGGATAATTTCTACAAGCTTCTAATATATTATAAAAACCTATTAAATTACTTTGAATATAAGCATCTGGATTAGTAATAGAATATCTAACACCAGCTTGCGCTGCTAGATTAACAACAACATCAAACTTATATTTATCAAAAATTTGAATTAATGTTTGTTTGTCCGCAATATCGCATTTTATAAATGTAAAATTGTTAAATTTATTTAAATCTTCTAATCTAAACAATTTTAGATTAACATCATAATAATCATTTAAATTATCAATTCCTATAATTGTTTCTCCTTTTTTTAATAATTCTCTAGCAAGATTTGATCCAATAAATCCTGCAACACCTGTAACTAAAATAATCATAGCATTATCCCTCCTATTAGGAATTTAGTATCTTTTCTAATTTATCTCTTGTCGCATCGTAATTAAACACTTTAGCTCTTTCTATACTTTGTTTTTTATAATAATCTCTTAAGTCTTTGTTTTTATATAATAACTCCATTGCATCTGCCAAAATCTGATGCTCTTCAGTAATGTTAGGAGTATAATCTTCTTCGAGACTTGGATAATTTTCATAAATTATCCCATATTTTGCCTTATATACTCCATTAATGTCCAATTCTGAAACATCATCAAGAATCTCTTTTGGACCAGATTGGCAATTTGATGCAATAACAGGTAATCCACATATCATAGCTTCTACAAGTGCATTAGGAAATCCTTCAAATAATGATGATAATACATATACATCACATTTAGAGATAGCTTTAAATGGGTTATCCATTTGTCCAAGTAATATAACTTCATTTTCTAATTTTAAATCAGCAATCAATTTTGTAATCTTGCCATTGCTATAATCAGCACCTATTATAAATAATTTTACATTATTATGCTTTTTTTGAAAAATATAAAATGACTTTATTAAATTAAAAAATCCTTTTTGTTTTTGTATACGACCAATAGAACAAAATTTAAAAGATTTATCTACTGCATAATATTCATTACTAAGAATAGTAATTTCGTTAAAATTGTATGGATTATATAAAACCTTTAATTTTCTATTTAGATTTCTTATTTTTGAAAAACTTTTATAAATAGACTTTCTTATTTCTTCGCTTACGCAAATTACATCATCAGCCTTTTTTAAAATAGTACTGGTAGTTTTTAATTCTAATTTAGAAAAAAAAGATTGTCGTTTCTCAGTGAAAATATAATTTCTTATTGAGACTATATTCTTACAATTATCAACATTTGATTTAACATTAACATAATTAGGACTTTGCATAAAACTAATTACTGCATCTAATTTAAGATCTTTCTTTATTCTTTTTAATTTTTTTATGCGCTTAATACTTGCAACAAGTTTACTAAAGATTCCATGTGAAGAATGGACATTTAGACTTACCAGTTTTCCTGCGAAATCGTACGCAATATCACATTCTTGACAAAAAACAATTAAATAAACTTCATGATTTTCTGATAAGATTTTTGAAATACGAGTTGCCGCTCTTTCAGCACCGCCTTTTGATATTTGAGGTAATAATAATCCGATTTTCATTATTTCTTTCTCCATACCATCTTATTAACAACAGATGTATATGATTGAATAATTCTAACTGCTTTTATTGATACATTTTCATCTGTATAATATTCACATGGTTTTCCTAAATCACCATTTTCAACCATTGATACAGCCATATCTACTGCTTGTAATACTTCATTCGTAGATATACCTGCTAGAACAAAGTCACCTGCATCTAAAGCTTCTGGTCTTTCTGTACTTGTTCTAATACAAACTGCTGGTATGGGTTTACCTATAGATAAATAGAAACTACTTTCTTCTGGTAAAGTTCCACTATCAGAAACGACACAATATGCATTCATTTGTAGATTATTATAATCATGGAATCCTAATGGTTGATGTTGGATAACTCTTTTATCAAATTTAAAGTTTCTTGCTTCAATATATTTTTTACTTCTTGGATGGCAAGAATATAATATTGGCATATCATATTTTTTAGCCATTTCATTAACGGCTGTCATAAGTGACATAAAGTTTTCTTCATTATCAATGTTTTCTTCTCTATGTGCACTTAATAATATATATTTTTTCTTTTCTAAACCTAATTTAGAAAGAATAGTAGATGCTTCTATTTTTTCTAAATTATTATGAAGAACTTCTGCCATTGGTGAACCAGTAACATATGTTCTTTCTTTAGCACAACCGCATTCTGCTAAATATCTTCTTGCATGTTCTGAATAGCACATATTAACATCAGAAATAATATCCACTATTCTTCTATTTGTTTCTTCTGGCAAGCATTCATCTTTACATCTATTACCTGCTTCCATATGGAAGGTAGGAATATGTAATCTTTTAGCAGATATTACTGATAAACAAGAATTAGTATCACCAAGTACTAATACAGCATCTGGTTTAACTTTTACCATTAATTCATAAGATTTAGCAATAACATTTCCCATTGTTTCACCTAAATCTTTACCAACAACATTTAAATAATAATCTGGTTCTCTTAATCCTAAATCTTCAAAGAATACTTGGTTAAGGGTATAATCATAATTTTGTCCAGTATGGACTAAAATATGATCAAAGTATTTATCTGCACATTTAATTGTTGGAGCAAGACGAATAATCTCTGGTCTAGTTCCAATAATAGTCATTAATTTTAGTTTTTGCATTTATGGCTTCCTCCATATTTTTGTTCAAGTATTTTCTCGTGCTCTATAATTTCTTCTTTTGTAAATCTAGGCTTTTGTTTATGCAAATCATAGTAAATTGTATATGGTGGAATATTTTTTGTGACAACAGCACCAGCAGCAATAACTGATCCTCTGCCAATAGTAACTCCTTTTAAAATAATAGCTCGTGCTCCAATCCATACATCATCTTCAATAGTAATAGGTTTATCGTTTTCCGGTAATTTCATTGCATTGGTAACTTTAATCATAAATTCCCCAACATCATCTATTCTATGATCTCCAGTTATCATTATAACTTCTGGACCTGTCATAACATAATTACCAATAGTTATAGAATTTAAAACTGCATACATTGTGTTTCTTGGCCCTATAAAACTATCGTGTCCTATATAAATGTTTTTTCCACCAGCAAAATCAAAATTTTCACAAATAAATGTATATTTTCCAACATTGCCTAATTTACGTTTAATAAAAATTTGCATAAATCTATTAATTATCTTGTGCATTGTTCTACCTCCAAAAATATAGTATCAGGATTATTAGGATCAAAGCATTCATTACACC
>CALBGF010000055.1 GCA_937893635.1 uncultured Mollicutes bacterium
AGACATGAAAATGTTACAATATTTTGTGATGAAGAAGCTGCTTCATTATTATTAGGAGAAAAAAAGCAATGAAAGGTTTTAAAAATGTAACAATATATAAAGAAAATGTAGGCTTAGTGAAAAGTTCTATTCAATTTGAAAATGGAAAAATATCTTCATTTGAAGATGGCGATGATTTATTAAGTTTAGATGATAAACTTATTGTTGTTCCAGGATTTATTGATGAGCATATTCATGGGGCAAATGGGTCAGATGTAATGTATGCCACAGATAAAGACTTATCTAATGTTGCTAAATCAATTACTATGGATGGAGTTACATCATTCGTGCCCACTACAATGAGTATGGATATTCCTTCTATAAAAAAAGCCTTAAATGTTATTGGTAATTATTCTAATGAAGCATGCGCTAATGTAATAGGTGCTCATGTTGAAGGACCATTTATATCTAAAAAATATTGTGGAGCGCAAGATCCTAAAAACATTATTAAAGCAGATATTAATACTTTAAAAGATTTAATTGATGCTTCGAATAAGAAAATAAAAATTATAACTATTGCTCCAGAAGAAACTTCTTTAGAAGTAATAGAATATTTAAAAGATAACAATATTTTAATAAATGCCGGTCATAGTGACGCTAGTGCAATGCAATCTGTTGAAGCATTTAAAAATGGTGTTACTTGTTTAACACATACATATAACGCTATGCGCGGCATTCATCATCGTGATATTGGCTTATTAGGAGAAGGCTTAATTCATGATGAAATATATACTGAGTTAATTGCGGATTTACATCATGTTTCTGGTGAAGCGATTAAGTTTTTATATCGTAATAAACCAAGTGAAAAAATCATTCTAATAACTGATTCTATGGAAGCAAGATTTTTGCCAAATGGAGAGTATGAATTAGGTGGACAAAAAGTGTATGTAAAAGATGGAGTTGCAACTTTAAAAAGTGGCGTTCTAGCCGGCTCTGTTTTACATATGAATGAAGGAATAAAAAATGTTAAAGATGTTTTAGGTATTTCCCTAATTGAAGCAATAGATATGGCTACTAAAAATGTCGCAAACCACTTAGGATTAACGAATAAAGGCGGCATTGCTATTGGTAAAGATGCTGATTTAACGATTATTGATGAAAATTTAAATGTTTATATGACAATTGTAAATGGAAAAATTGTATATCAAAAGGAGAACATTATTAATGAAAAATAAAAAGATATTACTAATACCAATTGCTTGTATGTTGTTTAGTTGTAACAGTTCGCTTAAACCATTAGAATATGATAAAGAAGTTAAATTAAATCAAAAAGAAAATTATACTTATAAAGAAAAAAGTTTTAGAGAAATCCCAACTGACTTAACTGATTCTATTAACTTGACTTATGAACTAAGTGAAGATAAGACATATTATATTGTTTCAGATAATAATCATGAATTCTCAAGTAATACTTTAGTAATTCCTGAAAAGTATAATGGTTTACCAGTTCAAGAAATTGCTACTGAAGGATTTACTGAACGTAATTGGTTACATACAGTTTATATTCCTAAATCAATTAAAAAAATTGGTGATGGTGCGTTTAATGGCTCTAATATTAAAACACTTTATTTTGATGCAGAAAATGTCACTGATTTTAATGCTAAAAACTGGGTATTTTATCCCGCTCCAGGGCAAGTTATGGATGTTTATTTTGGAAAAAATGTTTTAAAAATACCTAATCGTATGTTTTTCCCTCTTACTACTAATCCATCCATTTTACCAAATGTAAGAAATGTTTATTTTTCTAGTGAATCAAAAATTAGTTCAATCGGTGATTATGCTTTTTATCGATTAAACACAATTACTGAATTAAGTTTACCAGATTCGATAACATCAATTGGCGATTATGCTTTTTATGAATGCGGTATAAAGGAATTAATATTGCCAACTAAATTAGAAAGTATTGGAAAAAACGCTTTTGCTTTTAGTGAGCTTGCACACATTAAATTTAATGGTGATTTAAAAGAAATCAATGAAAAGGCATTTTTAAATAATGAAAACCTTATTGAAGTTGATTTATCTAATACTGATGTAAAAACAATTAAAGGTATGTCATTTTCTTCATGCAGCAAATTAAAAAATCTTTATTTTAATGTTGATGTTGTTGCAATTGAAAAAGAAGCTTTTATGGATTGTGGTAGTTTAAATGTTTTGGTTTTACCTAATAATTTAGTAAGTATTGGTGAGAAAGCATTTAAAAACTGCAATAATTTAGAACAATTAAAACTAAATAAATCTTTAAAAACATTAGGAAATGAAGCATTCGCTAACGCTATTAATGTTAACAAACTTGTCATTGAGTCAACACATTTAAATGACTTGACTAATGGTAATAAAGTGTTTGATAGTTTTTCTAATAATTCTAAGAATGCCATTGTTATATTTACAAAAGGCGTTACTTACATCCCATCACATTTATTTTTCTCTAGTGCTGAATCTAGTAAAACACCAGTTATTAAGCAATTGATTTTATCAACATCAATTGAAACTATTGGTGATTATGCTTTCTTTTATATGGATATTAATAATGTCGATTATTTAGGACAAAAAAATTCATTTAATAAGATTGATATTCAAGAACATAATGAAGGAATTAAAAATGTTACTATGCATAAGGAGGAAAAATAATGAAAAAGAATTTTTATAAATGTCTATTTGTTTTGCCTTTATTTTCTAGTTTAACTATAGGAAATACTTATGCAAAAGAAAATGTCAAACCTCATAAACAAATTGATCAAGAAAGTAATGAATATGAAATATATCCAAATCCACAAGAAATAACTTATGGAACTAAGGAATTAAAACTTACTAGTAATGTTAAAGTGTTTTTTGAAGAAAATATTGACATTTATACGCAAAATAAAGCAATGGATGTTTTGTCTCTTAAAAATGTAAAAGCTAGCAAATCAACTTTTGTTAATAATAGTGATATAACAACGCTTAATGTTGGTATTTATGGAAGTAACAAAGAAGTAGATATGTCTTTAAAAAATAAAGATTTATCTTATATTACTAACAAATATGATAGTTATTATCTTAATATAAGTGAATCATCAATCACAATTTTAGGAAAAGATAGTGATAGTTGTTTTTATGGATTATCAACTTTAGAATTGATTTTTGAACAAACAAATAACACTATTAAAGAATTAGAAATCAAAGATTATAGTGATTCTATGTATCGTGGTTTTATTGAAGGATATTATGGTATACCTTGGACAAGTGAAGAACGCAAAGAATTAATGCGCTTTGGATCTAAATTTAAAAGTAATATTTATATTTATGCACCTAAAGATGATTCGTATCATAGTACCAACTGGCGTGGATTATATTCTGAAAATGATTTAAAGATTTTAAAAAGTCAAATTGAAGTAGGACGCCAAACTAAAACTCGTTTTGCTTGGGCAATTCACCCATTTATGTCTAGTAAGATAACTGAAGAGAATTATAGTGAAGGTTTAAAAGCAATAAAAGCAAAATTCAATCAAATTTATGATGCTGGAGTTCGTCAATTCGTTGTTTCAGCGGATGATATTGAAGCAACATTAGGTGAAGCAACATTTGCAAGTCTTCATACTAAATTATTAAACGATTTAGCGATTTGGGCAAAAGAAAAAGGAGATTGCTATAACTTAATCTTTGTTCCAAGTTCTTATTGTTATTTATCTAATACTCGTTTAAAAGTGGACTTAGAAAGCTACTATAAATATCTTATGCAAGATTTAGATGAAACGATTCAAATTATGTGGACCGGTAATGATGTATGTAGTAAGGTTTCTACTGGAAAATTCCAAGAATTTACCGCATTAACTAATCGAAAACCATTTATGTGGTTAAACTGGCCAGTTAACGACTATGCTCAATCACGTTTATTAATGGGAAAAGGAGAAGTTTTAGATAAATCTTATGCTGATGAAGAAGTTGAATTTAGCGGAATAGTAACTAACCCAATGCAACAAGCTGAACCATCAAAACTTTCTATTTTTGCTATTTGTGATTATGCTTGGAATACTAAAAAATTTGATATGAATCAAAGCTACGCTGACTCATTTAAATATATTGAGAGCAAAGAAACTGAGGCATTTAAAGAAATAGCAAGTCATTTAACAAATACTAATTTATATGAAGGCGAATATTTTGAAGAAGGAACCACTTTAAGAAGATTAATTAACAATTATAAAATAGATTTAAGAAGTGGCGATGACGTAACTAATCGCGTCAATGCATTAATTGAATATTATCAAAAATTAGAAGAATATACTGATAATTTTATCAATAATGCCGAAAATAGAGAACTTGTGGAAATTATGAAACCATGGATTTTAAGTATTAAAGATGCCGCTAGAGCAAGTTGTTTATATTTGGATATGATGTATAATGAAACAAAATATACCAAAGATCAATTAAAACAAAAATTAGATTCCGCAAATGCAATCTATAACGATGCTTTTAATCACAAAGCACCAGTCTTAAATGCAATTAACTATAACATTGATTATAAAAATGTCGATGTTGGTGTTGTTGTTTTAACACCATTCTTAAACGAATTAAAATATGCGGCAAATGACCAAATTAAATTAGCAATTGGTGAGCCAACTGGTATTGTTTATAGTGGGTTTAATGGAATTTACCAAGGCGACATCAATAATATTTGGGATGATGATGAATCAACTTACTGTTGGTTTAATGATTATCCAAGTAATGATGCTTTTATTAGACTTGATTATGGTGAAGTAAAATCTATTTATAATGTAAAAATACTATTTGGTAACGCTAATGGAAATACTGATTGGATGAGAGGAACATTAGAATATTCTTTAGATGCTAAAACATTTACCAAATTAGCGGATATCAATAGCGCTGAAGTATTAGTAAGTTTAAATGAACCTATTCAAGCTAGATTCTTAAGACTTAATAATAAAGGAACAACTACTTGGGTGGCTATTAAAGAAATATCAATTAATAAGATGTCAATCGTAACAGAAGGTTTACCATTTATTAACGCTAACGATAGTGATGCTAGTAAAATGATGGATGGAGACTTAAATACTTATGCTTGGTATGATTGGAAGAGCCCAGTCGGATCTTATATCTTGATTGATTTTGCTGAATTAAAAAAAGTAAGTAAAATAGAATTCTATCAAGGATGTGATGATCATCCATATGATTATTTTGAAAGTATAACATTCTATTATTCTATTGATAATATCAATTACATAAAAATTGGTGAAGATAGTTATGAAAGTGTATTAGATATAGTTATTAGCCTAGATACGTCAATTAATGCTCGTTTTATTAAAATTGTTTCTAACAAAATAAATGGAAATGGTGTAACGATTCGTGAAATTGTAGTTTCTTAATAATTAATTAATAAAGCAACTTGAATGTTTAATAAGCAAGTTGCTTTTTTTAAAACTGAATAATATACATTATAATAATGTTAAGGCAATTTATATTATGTAACATATAATTATATAAATAGGAGAATAATTGTTATGGATAAAGAAATATTTGATTTAATTGATTTAGAAACAAAAAGACAAAATGAAGGCATTGAACTAATTGCTTCTGAAAACTATGCTAGTAAAGATGTTCGTATGGCTTGTGGTTCAATATTAACTAATAAATACGCTGAAGGATATCCTAATCACCGATATTATGGTGGGTGTAAATATATTGATGAGATTGAACAACTTGCGATTAATCGCGCTTGTGAATTATTTGGCGCAAAATACGCTAATGTGCAACCACATAGTGGATCTCAAGCCAATGCTGCAGCATATCGTGCTTTATTGCCTAATGGTGGCAAAATATTAAGTTTAGTGCTTAATGATGGAGGTCACTTAACTCATGGTAGTCCAGTCAGTTTTTCTTCCCATTTATATAACTTTATTCATTATCCATTAGATGAAAACGGACATTTAAATTATGATAATATTTTAGCTATTGCTAAGAAAGAGAAACCAGATCTTATCCTAGCGGGATATAGTGCTTATCCTTATGCAATTGATTTTAAACGTATTAAAGAAATTGCTGATGAAGTACATTGCTATTTTATGGTAGATATGGCCCATATTGCGGGTTTAATTGCCGCTAATTTACATCAAAATCCTGTTCCTTATGCGGATATTATAACATCTACAACTCATAAAACACTTCGTGGACCACGCGGAGGTTTAATTTTAACCAATAACGAAACTTTAATTAAAAAGATTAATAGTGCTATCTTCCCTTATTATCAAGGTGGACCATTAGAACATATTATTGCCGGAAAAGCTATTTGTTTTAAAGAAGCTCAAAGCGAAGAGTTTGAAATTTATGCTAAAAATGTTATTGAAAATACTAAGACGTGCCAAGAGACATTAAGTTGTTTAGGCGCAATTACTAGTAAAACAGATAATCATTTGTTTTTATTAAATACTTTAGATAGTTATAATCTAACGGGATTAGAAGCGCAAATATTATTAGAAAGCATTGGTATTACCACTAATAAAAATATGATACCTAATGATAAACTTACCCCAAAAGAAACTAGTGGTTTAAGAATTGGCTTTGCGGCGATTACAACTAGAGGATGCAATAAGGAAGACGCTATTAAAATTGGTGAACTAATTCATAAAGTATTAAGTAAAAACATTAGTGAAGAAAAAGCAAAAAATGAAGTTTATTCCTTAACGAAATCTTGGAAAAAAATCGAAAACATTTAATGAAACCGCTATTAAAGGAGAGACACAAAAAA
>CALBGF010000056.1 GCA_937893635.1 uncultured Mollicutes bacterium
TGAAAGAGTTACAAATTCCACTTGTTTTACATATGGATCCAATTAGTATTGATGACCCTATTGTTAATGATTTAAGAAATATTATTCATAAAACAATCACGGAAATGAATGATAAATTAAGCTTCCATGATTTAAGAATTACTAATGGAGAAAATCGTATTAATGTGATTTTTGATTTAGTTATTCCTTATGAATTTGCAAAGAATGAAAAAGAATATGTTAACAAGTTAAAAGAAGCAATTAAATTAGAAGATAAACGTTTTATTGCCGTTATTAAAATAGATCACTAGGAGGACTTATGAAAAAAGCATTACGCATTTTATTAGCAATCTTATATGCCTTTATATACTTAATAATTGTTTTGTTAATAGGATATTTTATTCCTTTAAATAAAACTATCGCTTTAAGTGTAACTATTGCCGCAATAGCAATTGTTTTTATATGTTTTGTTATTGGTATTGTGTTGTCTTTAAAAAATAACAACAAGTTTAATAAAAATATAAAAAACACCTTTGAAGAAATGTCAAAATTAATTGATGATAAAAATATTGTTAACATTCAAAAGAAAAAATTAGATAAAAACATTAAAATAGTTTTGATTTATGGCATTTTCCTTTTTATAGTCAGTTTATTAGGTGGAATATGCTTATCCCGTTTCTTATTTTTAGATAAATCAGAAATCAGCGGCTTATTTATTCTTTGTTTAGTTATAGAATTAGGAATACTAGTGCATTTAACTTATGCTTTAACATATTCAACTAATATGGATGATACATTAATAGCGTCATTAAAAAAAGAAGAATATCCAGAGATTTATAAAATAACTGATGATGTAATGAATGATTTAAATTACAAAGCTAAATATATTATTACTTTAACTGATGATTTAAACTTTAGTGTTTCCTCAAAAGGTAACACAATTGTGCTTATGCTTGATCCAACATTAATGTCTTTATTGTCAAAAGAAGAGTTTAAAGCCACAATGTATCATGAGATTGGACACTGCAAAAATAATGATATTCTTTTGTCAAAGAAAGCCATAAAAACAAGTAGTAAGATGGAAATTTTAATTTCAGAAAAGCTTGCTTTTTCTTATGTTGTAGAGATGATTTTTATGTATCTTATTCAACAATATCGTCTTAATTTAGAAATTTACCATCAAGCTATTCAATATAAAAAAGAAGAAGCATCTGATAACTATTTAAAAGAGTTTCATGATGAACAAAACTTTATTAATGCTAATAGCAAGATATCAGCTATTCATTATTTTTATGAAATACCACACTTTAATTTTATGATAAGTAATTTAGATGACATAGATGATTTTAACTATACTAAAGTTATAAGTGATAAATTTATTAATGAATTTAACGAATTTAATGACAATTACCATAAATTTTTAAATGTGGCATTAATAGAACGACTTCCTACTCATCCTAACTTAAAGCAACGCATGGAAGCATTGAATGTTAAAGAATATGAAATTAGTTTTGATTTTGATAAATCTAATGACTATTACAAAGAAGTTATAAAATTAGAAGATGAACTTAATAAAGAATTATTAAATAAAAATAGATTATGGTTAGAAAACGCTAAGAAATCTATTGAAGAATCCAAAAAATTAATTGATAAATGGAAAGAAAATAACATCGAAGAATTATCAGAAAATGACTTAGGTGTATTAGCTAATGCTTATTTAGAAACTTATGAAATAACTAAAGCAAAAGAATGCTATGAGTTATATATCACAAAAGTTAATGATAATGTTTCTGCCATTCTTAATTTGGCGGATATTTATAATTATTATAATGATGATAAATGCATCGAATTATATAAAAAAGCAATGATGCTTAATAAAACCGCAATTGATGGGATTGTGCAAAGGCTAGGATTATTTTATATGCGTAATGGCTTAGAAGAAGAGCGTTTAAAACTTCGAGATTCCCAAAGTGAAATGATTCAAGAATACATGGATAATATGAATAAAATTAACAATGGCAAAAACCTTGATTTTAAACCATATGAAATTAACGATTCATATAAAGAAGCATTGCTTGATATTGCAAATAAATATGATTTTGTTAAAAAAATTGTTGTTAGTGAGTGTAAAATCAAAGATGAAGAAACATCTCACATTTTTATCGGAATCAAATTAAAATATCCTAAAAAATCATTTGAAAAACTGAATGAATTAAATGTAGAATTAGACAACGCTTTAAAAAATAACATAACAAACATTATTGATTATGAATATGTGGATATTAGTGTTGGAAATAATCTATTTGCCGCTGCACTAAATAAAGACAAAAATGTTAATATTATTTATAAAAAATAATCATTTTTAGTCATAAATTTATTAAAATGCGAAAATAAAATCAAAAAAGTGTTTTTTTACGTAGTAAAATGTTGTAATATATATAAGCAAACAA
>CALBGF010000057.1 GCA_937893635.1 uncultured Mollicutes bacterium
GATAATAATATAAAAGTTGATGTTTTAATATCTAATCCTCCTTATATTAAAAATAAAAATGAAGTTGATGAAAATGTATTAAATTACGAACCTCATCTTGCTTTATTTGCCAAAAATGGTGTTGATTTTTATGAACGAATTCTAAAAGATTCTTATAAAGTGTTAAATCAAAAAGCTATGATTGCCTTTGAATTTAATTACGATCAAAAGAATGAATTAAATGAAATAATTAAAAAATATTATCCAACAAGCAAAGTTGATTTTTATAAAGATGCTGGAAACAAATGGCGATATGTAATTATTTGTTTAGAATAAGAAAAAATGGGAAAAGTGATTAGGGTGATACTTAATGAAAACTTTTTCTATTAGCGTTTGTTTATTAACTCTCTTACTAGCAGGCTCTTCAAAATTAACTAGTGAACCATTTAAATATAAATATGAAATAACGGGAGATAGGAAAACCGCTAGTGAGATATATAATCTTTATACTTATAAAGAAAAATTAATAGATATCTATGATAAAAACTTTTTAGCGTTAAGTGAAAAAAAACGCGAAGTTAAATTAATTAATGAGATAGATTTATTTAATATGGATGATAAATGTCGTTCTTATTATGTGTCAGGCACAATTGTAGTATTAATTGGTGAAGCAAAAGGAATGACGATTACTGGTGATTTACGAAGTAATAGTTGCGATGAAACAGTGATTCGCACAAAAGTATTTATATTTGATATTTTTAATAAATGAATTAAATAAAATCGCATTACTATCTTAAATATGCTAAAATAATTTTGGTGATGTTTTAATGGAAACTTTGATTATTTTAGATAATGAACTTGATAAAGCAAGTGAATTATTACTTAAAAATGAAGTTGTTGCATTTCCTACCGAAACAGTATATGGATTGGGCGTAGTATGTGATTCTTATGAGGCTTTTAAAAAGCTAGTGGCCGCAAAAAACAGGCCATCTGATAAACCATTTACTTTAATGTGCAGTGATGTAAAACAAATTGAGAATGTGGCTATTTTAAATGATAAAATAAAAAAAATAATTAATCATTTTATGCCAGGAGAGATAACGTTATTACTTAAGGCAAAAGATGATGTAAATTCATGGGTGGACTTAAATACTAAAAAAATTGGTGTAAGAATACCTAATTTTCCTTTAGCTTTAAAACTTATTAAAAAAGTAGGAAAGCCACTTTTAGTGCCTAGTGCTAATCCATCAGGGTTACCGCCGGCTTTAGATTTTAAACAAACATATGATTATTTTAATGGCACAATTGCAGGTATAGTTAATGCTAAGTCAGGCGCCCAAAAACCTTCGACAATTATTGATTTATCTAGTGATGAGCCAGTTTTAATAAGACAAGGAAATATTACTTTAGAAGATGTAATGAAAGTTTGGAGGAATGAATAATATGATATTTTCAATTGGATGTGACCATGGTGGTTACGAATATAAAGAAGAATTAAAAAAATATTTAAATAGTTTAGGACATGATGTTATTGATTGCGGAACATATTCCACTGATTCATGCAATTATCCAGAATTTGCTATTAAAGCCGCTCAAGCAGTAAGTGAAGGAAAAGCAGATCGTGGCATTGTTATTTGCCGTAGCGGTGTAGGTGTTTCTATTTGTGCTAATAAAGTAAAAGGCATTAGATGTGTTTTAGCTTATAATCCTCGTGTAGCGGAATTAAGTAGAGAACATAATGATGCCAATATGATTGCGTTTGGTGCAGATTACTTTACTCTTGAAGAAGTTAAAACTATGTTAAATAATTTTATTAAAACTGATTTTGCTGGTGGAAAACACTTAACAAGAGTTAATATGATTAAAGATTTTGAAAATAAATAAGTAAAATAATAATATAGTAATTTCCAATAAGTGCTAGTTTACTTTTGAATTAGCACTTTTTTTCTTCGATTACACAATTTTTTGTATAAATTTTGAATTTACGGAAAAAATGTAATTGAGGTGAAAAACATGGAAGAACAATTAAATAAAGAAAAGTCCCCTAAACAAAAGAAAAACAAAAAATTCAGCGATAGTGCTAAAGTAGGTATTGCTATTGCGGCTTCATCAATATTATTTTTTGGCTCAATTTTAGCTATTGAAGCTGGAATAAGAGATCACAATTCCACTAGTGATGTAATTGGAAATATTTCTCCGTCAACACCAATTAATCCGAGTACTTCAACAAGTGATGACCCAGTTATTGAAGTCCCCGATGTAATGAAGGAACTTGTTAATAAACCAGTAACTTCTGATATTGAAATTGTTAGACCTTTCTATGACAGCAAAGACTCAGAACAAACAAGAGAAAATGCTATCATTGAAATTGATGGAATGTATCGAAAGAATGATGGTGTTGATTATAAAAACACTGACAAATTTGATGTTTATTCCTCTTTCTCTGGCAAAGTAATAAAAATTGCTAATGACTCAACTTATGGAAATGTTATCTTTATCGAACATGAATCTGGTATTGTTGCATCTTATTCTTCTTTAGGTACAACTACAGTCGTGCAAAATCAAGAAATAAAACAAGGCGATATCATTGGCACTTCGGGACAATCTTTATATACAAGTGGCTTAGGTGAATCATTACACTTTACTTTATTAAAAGATGATAAAAGTATTAACCCAAGCAAATCGTTTGGACAATTAGTCAAAGACTTATAAAAATAATTGATAATTTAAAAATTCAGCTTAGAAAATTAAAAAAATTCTAAGCTTTTTTCATTTTTAATCACTATATATTAATATGGGAGAAAAATTTGTATGTGAAAGATGCGGAAATAGTGATTTAAAATATGTTGGTTATTTAAATGGAGTGCCATACTGTCGAAAATGTATAACATTCAAAAGTCCATCGGTGGAATATGTAAGCCGTGAGAAAGCGAAGGTGAATTATAAATTAGATTTTGCTTTAAGTCCAGAACAAGAAAAAATTGCTTATGAACTAAAAACAAATTATATAAACGGAAAGAATACTCTTTTGAATGCTGTATGTGGTGCTGGTAAAACTGAAATAGTCTATGAAACAATTAGTTATGTTTTAAGTAATGGTGGAAGAGTAGGATTTGCGATACCAAGAAGAGATGTTGTAATAGAACTTTTGCCTCGTTTACAAAAAGCTTTTTCTAATCAAAAAGTTATTGCTATATATGGCGGACACACTAAAACTTTAGTAGGTGATATTACTTTATTAACGACACACCAACTTTATCGATTTTCTAATTATTTTGATTTATTAATTATTGATGAAATTGATGCATTTCCTTTCCAAAATAATGATTTATTGGAAGCTTTCTTTAAAAAATCCATACGCACAAATTATATTTTAATGAGCGCTACTCCAAGTGAAAAAATTATTGAAGAATTTAAAAATGAAAATAGTCATATTTCTTATTTGTACAAAAGATTTCATAACCATGCTATACCAGTTCCGAAAGTTCTTTTAAGGCCAAAACTATTGCAAATATATTTTATTTTGAAAAAAATAAAAGAATACCAAAGCGAACATAAACCATTACTTATTTTTGTTCCGACAATTGAAGAAGGAGAAAAGTTATTAAACTGGTTAAAAGTATTTGTTACAAGTATTGATTTAGTACATTCTAAAAAAGAGAATCGTGATGAATTGGTGGCAAGATTTAAAAAACGAGGTATAGATGTATTAATTACAACATCAATTTTAGAAAGAGGTATTACTATTGAAGAATTACAAGTAATTGTATTTATGGCAGATCACACCCTATTTAATGAACAAAATCTTACTCAAATCGCGGGAAGAGTAGGAAGAAAAATTAAATCACCATCAGGAGATGTTTATTTTTTAGCTTATGAACTTACTGAAGCAATGGAAAAATCAATTAGCAGCGTTAACGAAGCTAACAAACATTTGTAAGATTTGTTTTAATGAATTTGAGTCAATTAACCCTAATACAAAAATATGCCAAAATTGTTATGATAAATTTGAATGTATTTATGAAAATTGGAAGATTTGTAATATTGATATTTTAGCTATTTATCGTTATAACAGTTTCTTTAAGAGCCTTCTTTATCAATTGAAAGGCTGTTACGACATTGAATTGCGAAGTGTTTTTTTAGAAAAACAAGCATTTTATCTTCGAATAAAGTATTTTGGCTACTACCTTGTTTATATTCCTTCTAGTTTCGAAGATGATAAAAAAAGAGGTTTTAATCATGTTGAAGAAATATTTAAACTTTTGAACTTAAAATATATAAAGCTTTTAAGAAAAAAGTATCATTTTAAACAAAGTGATTTATCTAAAAAAGAACGCGAAAAAATAATAGACAAACTAGAAATAATAGAAGGGTTTAGAGTAAAGGACAAGAAAATTCTTTTGGTTGATGATGTTTTAACTACAGGAAGCTCTATTAAATCCGCGATTAGATTAATTACAAAGTATCACCCAAAAGACATAAAAGTGCTTGTTTTAGCACATAATTGTCGAAAAAATTGACAATAAGTCGAACGGAAAAAATTGAAAATGAAGTGTAGTATTCTATAATAAGTTTAGCAGGAAAGGTGGTAAAACATGGTAGGCAAAGTTAAATGGTTTAATGCCGAAAAAGGATTTGGATTTATTAACCGTGGTGAGGGTGCCGATATCTTTGTTCATTATTCACAAATAATGGAAGATGGATACCGAACATTAAATGAAGGCCAAGAAGTTGAGTTTGATTTACTCGAAACAAATCGCGGACTTCAAGCAAAAAACGTTGTTAAAATTTCTTAAAATCTAACATTTACAGGTCATAAAAGGCCTGTATTTTTATTGTTTTATTAAAAAATTTAAATATTATATATTTATCAATGGAAAATAGTACCATTTTTTGCTAGAATATTTGAGTATGCAACTGAGAGGAGTTTTATATTATGAATTTTATCGAAAAATTATTTCGTTTTGATCAACGTGCATTGAAAAAAATAAAAAAAGAAAGTGAAAAAGTCATGGCTTATGAAGGAGAGATGGCAGCTTTATCAGATGATGAATTAAAAGCTAAAACCCCATACTTCAAAGATAGACTTGCTAAAGGTGAAACATTAGAAGATATTAAGTACGAAGCTTTTGCAGTAGCAAGAGAAGCAGCAAAAAGAGTTTTAAACCAATTTCCTTTCCAAGTACAAATTGAAGGCGCTTTGGTGTTAAACCAAGGTGACGTTGCAGAAATGCGTACTGGTGAAGGTAAAACATTAACCGCTACAATGGCAGTTTACTTAAACGCATTAGAAGGCAAAGGCGTTCATGTTGTAACCGTAAACGAATACTTAGCTTCTCGTGATGCTGAGTGGATGGGACAAATTTATCGTTGGTTAGGTTTAACTGTTGGTATTAACTTAAGAGAATTAACAACTTCAGAAAAACGTGCAGCGTATAATTGCGACATTACTTATACTACAAACTCTGAATTAGGATTTGACTATTTAAGAGATAACATGGCTCAAAGTGTTGATGGCCGTGTTTTAAGAGGACTACATTTCTGTGTTGTCGATGAAGCTGACTCTATTTTAATTGATGAATCAAGAACACCTTTAATTATTTCTGGTGGCGCTAAGACACAATCAAGTGCTTATAAAGCCGCGGACTGGTTTGTTAAGAGTTTAAAGAAAGATCGTGACTATGTCATTGATTTAAAAGATAAGACATGTAACTTAACTGACCGTGGTAATGAAAAAGCTCAAATGGCTTTTGGTATTGCTAACCTTTATGAACCTCAATATCAAGATTTAGTTCATAGAATTTATCAAGCATTAAAAGCTAACTACATCTTTGCTCGTAATGTTGAATATATGGTTGATAGTGAAGGAGAAATTCAACTTATTGACCAATTCACAGGTCGTATCTTAAAAGGTCGTGAATATTCAGATGGTTTACAACAAGCTATTCAAGCTAAAGAAAATGTTAAGATCAAAGAAGAAACTGTGACAATGGCCACAATTACATATCAAAATTTCTTCCGTCTATATGATAAATGTGCTGGTATGACTGGTACTGCTAAAACTGAAGAAGAAGAATTTAGAAAGATTTATAATATGCGCGTTATTGTTATTCCAACAAATAGACCAATTAAACGTGTTGATGCTTTAGATATGATTTTTGCTACTAAAGATGCAAAATTTAAAGCACTTGTAAAAGAAATAAAAGAAAGACATGAAAAAGGTCAACCAATGCTTATTGGTACTACATCTGTTGAAATGTCTGAATACGTTTCTAACTTGTTAGATAAAGAAGGATTAAAGCATGAAGTTTTAAATGCTAAAAACCACGCTCGTGAAGCTGAAATTATTAAACACGCCGGTGAAAAAGGCGCAATCACAATTGCCACTAACATGGCTGGTCGTGGTACCGATATTAAGATTGATGATGAAGTAAAAGCACTTGGTGGATTATGCGTATTTGGTACAGAAAGACATGAATCTCGTCGTATTGATAACCAATTACGTGGTCGTGCTGGTCGTCAAGGAGATCCAGGTTATTCTTGTTTCTATGTATCATTTGAAGATGATTTAATGGTTAGATTCGTACCTGATAATTTCCGTAAATATTTCTTAAAACTTGGCGATGAAGCAATTCAAATGTCAATGGCTACGAAAATGATTACTGATGCTCAAACACGTATTGAAGGACAAAACTTTGATACTCGTAAGAGTTTATTAGATTATGATGATGTTATGCGTCAACAACGTGAAATTATGTATAAAAAACGTGATAAAGTTTTATTCACTAATGAAATTCACGAAATGATTCAAGACTTCTTTGAAACAACTGGTAAAGCAATTGCTAAAAAATCTGTACCAGAAGGAAGCAAAGAAGGTTTAATTGATGGTGCAAAATTATATAAATTAGTTACAGAAACGAACAAATTATTGCCACCTGATTCATTTAAAGCTTCAGCATTTAATGAAGCGCCTTATGAAGAAGCTGGCGAAGATATTACATTTTTACTAATGAAAGAATATAAAAAGAGACGTGATGAATGGGGCGAAGAAGCTGCAAATGCAATCGAAAGACAAATCGCTTTACATTGTATTGACCGTAGTTGGACTAACCACATTGATACATTAGCAAGATTACGTGATGGTATTCATTTACGTAGTTACGCTAATATCAATCCATTACAAGATTATGTTAACGAAGGTTTCGAATTATTTAATGAAATGCTTGAAACCATTGCTTTAGATGTTGTAGTTCAATTATTAACAGCAAGAATTCAACTTAGACCAGCAGAGCCTCAACCTCAACCTACTGATAAGGTAGATGTAGACGCTACAAAGAATTCTGATTCTCAAGGAGAATAAAATAATGCTAGACTTAGTAGCATTGAAAAATGACTTACAAAAAGTCACCCAACAATTTAATAAGTTGGGTGACTCTCTTTGACATTAATACACTTTTAAAAAAAGTTCAAGATATTGAAAATCAAATGACTGTTGATGGCTTTTGGGACGACCAAAAACAAGCAACAAGTATAATGCAAGAACTAAGCGAATATAAAGAAAAGATTGATTTTTACAATGATATTTCTAATTCAATTAATGGTGTAAAAGATTTAATTGAATTATGTGATATGGATGAATCATTACTTAACGAAACAAATATAGAATTTGAAAATTTAAAGAAGAAAATGCACAATCTAAATATGATGGTGCTTTTTTCTGGTGAATTTGACGGAAATAACGCTATTTTAGATTTCCATCCTGGAGCGGGCGGAACTGAAAGCCAAGATTGGGCAGAAATGCTTTATCGTATGTACATTAGATGGGCAGAACAAAAACATTTCAAAATGCAAATTCTTGATTATCAACCAGGTGAAGAAGCAGGATTAAAATCTGCTTCCTTAATGATAAAAGGAAAGAATGCTTATGGTATGTTAAAAGGCGAAAGTGGAGTGCATCGTTTAGTAAGAATATCACCATTTGATGCTTCTGGACGTCGTCATACTTCATTTGCTTCTGTGGAGGTTATGCCAGAGATTACTGATAACAATGATGTCGAAATACTTGATAAAGATTTAAAAATAGATACTTATCGTTCACAAGGTGCAGGTGGACAAAATGTTAATAAAACCGAATCTGCGGTACGTATTACTCATATTCCAACGGGAATAATTGTATCTTGCCAAGTCGATCGTTCACAGTTATCGAATAAAGAAATGGCTATGAATATGCTAAGAGCTAAACTTTATCAATTACAATTACAAGAAAAACAAAAAGAATTAAATAAACTTCGCGGAGAACAAAAAAATATTGAGTGGGGTTCACAAATTCGTTCTTATGTATTTTGCCCTTATACAATGGTTAAAGACTTAAGAACAAACTATCAAGAGGGAGATGTGAGCAAAGTTATGGATGGGCAAATTGATGGATTTATAGAAGCCTATCTAGAAATGGAGGCAAAAAAACAATGAAAAAACTAGCATTAATGACTAAAAAAGAAAAGATGTCTCTACTACGCAATTCTTTGCAAATTATTCTTGGAACATTTATCCTAGCTATCGGACAAGTTTTGTTTATCGAACAATGTTCATTAGTCACTGGTGGATTAGCATCTATTGGTAACATTATTAATAAGTTTTTGCCATCTCAATACACTGTTAGTATTACAGTTGTTATTTTAAATATATTATGCTTTTTGGTTGGCTCTATTTTTATTGGTAAAACATTTGCTGCTCAAACGCTTTTATCAGCAGCCTTTTATACATTGCTTTATCCAGCAATAAGTGCGCTTATGAATAATAATTTATTACCATTTCTTCATTTTAGTGAAATGAATGATTTGAATTTGTTATTGGCAGGACTTTTTGGTGGAGTGATAAGTGGAATAGGTATTGGAATATGCATGTCCGCTGGTGGATCAACAGGCGGTGTTGATGTATTTGCAGTTTTAATTTCTAAAATTACTAGAATAAAAGTTTCAATTTTGATGTTTATTATTGACGGAACTGTTGTTTTACTGGGTTTTATTTTTGTTAAACAAGATTTTGTTTATTTCTTAATTTGTGTACTATCTTCTATTTGTTGTTCGGCAGCATTAGAATTTGTATTTGCTAGGAAAAATAATTGCTATGTCGTTGATATAATTTCTAAAGAATGGAAAGCGATTAATGACTATATCATTATAAATCTTGAACGTGGCTCTACAATTGTAAATGTTCAAGGCGGCTATAAATTTGAAGATTATCGTATGATTCAAGCTGCAATTTCTCGTGACCAATACTCACTATTAATTGATAAAATATCAGAAATTGATCAAAGTGCTTTTGTTATCGTCAGTAGCGCTCATGAAGTTAATGGTGAAGGTTTTCAAAATTTACCAAAAAAGAAACAATTAAAAGGAGATAGCAGTAATGAATCAAAAAAATAAAAAAACAAATACCGCTTTAATGGTTTGTGGTGCTTTATTAGTTGGAAGTATTTTAGGCGGAATCTGTGTTAAAATTTCTTATGCAAAATATGATAATCCATATATTCAAAAAATAGTGGATATGTTTTATACAATGAAAGATGAATGGTTATATAAATCTGATTATGATAATTTAGATGAATATTTAAGTGATTTGGCTATTGCTGGACTTAATTCTAATAAAGACCCATACACTTTTTATACAAGTTCTATTGAAGAACAAGGATTAGGAATTGTAACTAAAGGAGCAGGATTTGCACACACTTATTATGGTGGAAATCGTATTATTAGTATGGTTTATGATAAATGTCCTGCTAAAGATGCTGGACTAGAAGTTGGTGATGTTATTGTAGGAGTTTATGATAGTAGCACTAATGAATTAGTAAAATTTAAAGATTTAAGTATTGGAGAAAGTACGACTCTAATTACTAGCAATGAGGATGATACAATATCATTAGAAATAGAATCTAAAGGTAAAGTAGATATTACAAAAGCAAACTATACACAATATGCCACACAATACAATGCTTTTAAAAATGATAAAGAAGAAGTTGTTGTTAATATGAAAATTAATAATTTTTTAGATCGTTATTTAGTTAGTGATGTAAAAGAAGATTTAAACAAAGTATTAGAAGAATATGGCACTATTGATCGCTTATCAATAGATTTAAGAAATAATGGGGGAGGTTATGTGGATTTGGCTATAGACTTATCAAGTCTATTTGTACCTAAAAATAGTACAATTATGAGTGTTAAATTGGCAAATGGTCAAAAAAGAACATATAAAAATAATGTTAATCCTATTTATGATAACATCAAAAAAATTAATTTAATTCAAAACGAAGGAACAGCTTCGGCATCAGAATTATTTATTTTAGCTTTAAAAGACAATTTACCAGAATCACAAGTTGATGTTTTTGGCTCAACATCATATGGTAAAGGCATTATGCAAAATGTTAAAACTAACAAAGATGGTTCAGTTTTACGATATACTTTTGCCGAGACTTATTCCCCCAAGGGTTATTCAATTCATGGAAAAGGAATAGAACCAACAGTGAATGATGGAAACTATAAGAATATGTATGCTTATTATGGTGAAACAGGATTTGTAACTAAAGATGTTAAAGAAAAAGTTGTTGAACAAATTAATTGTGTTTTAAATACTAACTACACTGATTATAGCGAAGCATTAAATGCATTTTTAAGTAGCCAAGGATTAGATGAGCAAGAGTTTAATTATCATATTGGAAGATTACTTCAACAAATGGCTTATGATGTGTATGTAAATAACGAACAAAAAGCTTATAAACAAGCTTTGGAGCAATAAAATGGAATACCGCAAATTTGAACTAATATCAAAATATTCGCCAACGGGAGATCAACCACAAGCGATTGAAAAACTCGTTAATGGTATAAAAGAAGGAAAAAAGATGCAAGTTTTATTAGGTGCGACTGGCACGGGTAAAACTTTTACGATTTCTAATGTTATAGCAAAAACTAATAAACCAACACTTGTTTTAGTCCATAATAAGACTTTAGCGGGACAACTTTATGCAGAATTCAAAGAATTATTTCCACATAATCGTGTGGAATATTTCGTATCAAATTTCGATTTTTATCAACCAGAAGCTTATATTCCTAAATCGGATACTTATATTGATAAAAATGCGGTAATGAACGAAGAAATTGAAATGCTAAGAACATCCGCGATTAATTCGGTTTTAGAAAGAAGTGATACAATAGTTGTAGCTTCGGTAGCCTCTATTTATGGCTTAACTGATCCAGATGAATATCGTAACCTTTCTTTTAGCTTACGCGTTGGCGATATAATTGATCGTAATAAATTATTTAAGTCATTAATAGAAGGACAATATAAAAGAAATAACTATGAATTAGTGCCAGGATCATTCCAAGTAAAGGGTGATATTATAAATATTGCACCAGCATCTAACGACTCATTTTATATTAAAATTGATATGTTTGATGATGAAATTGAAGCAATTTCGAAAGTAGAAACACTTACTGGGGAAGTTATGCATACCTATTCCACATATCCTATTTTCCCAGCATATGGTCATGCATCAAGTCGTAGAAGAATTAATGAAACTATTCCCCATATTGCTGATGAAATGATTGAACGCATTAAATATTTCCAAGATAACAATAAATTACTTGAGGCACAACGTATTGAAATGCGTACTCGTCAAGATATGGAATCATTAATGGAATTTGGTATATGTCCAGGTATTGAAAACTATTCTCGCCATATTGATGGAAGAAAACCAGGAGAAAGACCATTTACATTATTAGATTATTTTCCAAAAGATTTCTTATTAGTAGTGGATGAATCGCACGTTACACTCCCACAAATTAGAGGTATGTATAATGGTGATAGATCACGTAAAGAAACATTGGTAGAATACGGTTTTCGTTTACCATCAGCGTTAGATAATAGACCGCTTAAATTTGAAGAATTCGAAGCATTAATGCCACAAGTAATATGTGATTCGGCTACACCAGGTGATTATGAACTTAATCGTGTAAATCACGAAGTTATTGAACAAGTAATTCGTCCTACTGGATTACTAGATCCACGTATTGAAGTACGTCCAACAAGAGGACAAATTGATGATTTAGTAGATGAGATTAGAAAACGTATTGAAAATAAAGAAAAAGTAATGATTGTTACTTTAACAATCAAAATGGCAGAAGATTTAACAGCTTACTTAAAAAATTGTGATTTAAAAGTAGCTTATCTTCATAATGAAACTAAAACCTTAGAAAGAACACAAATCATTTATGAACTACGTAAAGGTAAGTACGATGTTTTAGTGGGTATTAACTTATTAAGAGAGGGATTAGATATTCCTGAAGTATCTTTAGTTGCAATTTTAGATGCTGATAAAGAAGGATTCTTACGTTCTAATCGTTCATTAATTCAAGTTATTGGTCGAGCGGCAAGAAACGCCAACGGACTAGTTATAATGTATGCGGATAAGATTACAGATTCGATGCGTTACGCAATTGATGAAACAAATCGAAGAAGAACAATCCAAAATGCTTATAATGAAGAAAATGGTATTATTCCAACTACCATTAAAAAAGAAATTCATATGCCTATTAAAAATCAAGATGTCGAGAATATTAATGTATTAGCAAGTAAAGGCAAGAAATCTAAGAAACAACTTGAAATGGAAATCCGTGACTTAGAAAAACAAATGCGTGAAGCCGCTAAAAACCTTGATTTTGAAAAAGCTGCCGAAATTCGTGATATTGTTTTAGAGTTAAAAGCTGAACTATAAGCAGGTGAGGAACAATGATTAAACTTTTAGTGCGAAAATGTATTAAAAATTATGAAAATACTAGTGATCCTAAAGTACGTGAAAGATACGGAGTTTTAGGTGGAATATTAGGAATAATTTGTAATATTATATTATTTGTTATAAAGATTATAATTGGAAATCTAGTTATGTCTAGTTCTATTATTTCTGATGCTTTTAATAACTTATCAGATATGGGATCTAATTTAGTAAGTACAATAAGTGCAAAATTATCAAGCAAAAAACCAGATAAAGATCATCCTTTTGGTCATGGTAGATTAGAGTATATTGCCTCATTAATAGTTTCATTCTTAATTATATTTATGGGGTTACAAATTGTTATGACTTCGACAGCTACTTTAATAAAAGTTTTTAAAGGAGAAGAAACTGTTAATTATAATTTAGATTGGATTTTGATTGGTATTTTACTTGCTTCAATTTTAATTAAGGTATGGATGTTTTCTTATAATATGTATTTAAGTAAGAAAATAAATTCACCAGTTTTAAAAGCTGCGGCAATTGATAGTATTTCCGATGTTATTACTTCTTTGGTTATTATTGTTACTACAATAATTGGGGCTTTGTGGTTAAAAACATTTCCTTTAGATAGTGTTTTATCTATTATAGTTGGTTTAATTATTGCTATTAATGGATTAAAAATGACTATTGAAACAATTAGTGATTTATTAGGAAAACCCGCTGATCCAGAAATTGCCGATAAATTAGATAAACTTATTTGCTCAGGAAAAGGTGTTTATGGAACCCATGATTTAATAATTCATGATTATGGTCCAGGTAGAATGATGGCTTCCGCGCATGTTGAAGTATCTGATAAAGCTAATATTGTAACCGCTCATGAAATGATTGATGAATTAGAAGTAAGAGCGATGAAAGAGTTACAAATTCCACTTGTTTTACATATGGATCCAATTAGTATTGATGA
>CALBGF010000058.1 GCA_937893635.1 uncultured Mollicutes bacterium
AGGAGACTACAAAAATGAATCAAATCGCCATAGGAAAATTTATTGCAAGAAAACGTAAAGAACAAAATTTAACACAAGAACAGCTTGCTGACCATTTAGGTGTTTCAAATAAAACTATTTCAAAATGGGAAAATGGGAAATGTATGCCTGATTATGCTGTGGTAAAAAGTTTATGTGATGAATTAAAAGTTTCAGTTGCGGAATTAATGGATGGCAAAGAAACTGATGATAAAAATAATCATATTTATAATGATGAACAAATTCTTGATTTATTAAGAAGAACGCAAGAATTAGAAAAACAAAAAACGATATTAACTGGAGTAATTCTTATTATTATGGGAATTGCTTTACAAGCATTATCACATACTTTAGGTGGCTCGGATGTCAAAGATTTTTTTGCAGGACTTTTACTAGGACTTTCTATTGCTGAGATGCTATTTGGTATTTATGTAATTGTTAAAAGCTTTAAAAAATAAATTAACGTAAAAAACTAAAAGTCTCCAATTTTTTTATTTGTTTTCCAAAATTTTGTAAAATTTATTTCACTTTTGTTTTTTAAACGCATAAGAAAATGATTGTTGAATCGCTTCGAAAAGTTGTTTTTTTTATAGCTGTTTTTCTTTACTTTATTTGTATACAAATAACTACATATTGTTATATAATTATTTCGAAATTAGGTGATAGTATGCAAAGTTTACCAAGTAATGCTTATGTTTTATTGAGTGTAGTTAATACTAAACTAAGAGATTTTTATAGTTCATTAGATGCCTTATGTGATGATTTAGGTGAAGATAAAGAAGAAATTATAAATATTCTTAGCACAATTAATTATCATTATGATGAAGATCTCAATCAATTTAAAAATTAAAATATTATTTTAAAATTATTGCTATATTAACTATAAAAAAGTTAATATATATACAAGTATTGCATAATTATTTATGTGTACACGTACTTATTAAGGGGAGAAATGAATGAAGTATTTTTTAAAGAAAAACCTTGTCGGAATATTGGCAATGTTAGTATGTATTATTATTCCATTGGCTTATTTTTTATTTGTTACTAATAGTTATGAAATATCGCCAAGTGAATGTAAAACAACAAGAAATGATGTGGAAGTATGGATTAGTGAAGATGGATCTATGAAAATAACGGAAAGAATGCAACTTACCACTAAGTGGCATGAAGTAAATAAGGATATTGTTTATGCCGCGGACGCTAATAATCCAG
Organism: uncultured Mollicutes bacterium; assembly: GCA_937893635.1. Next base: position 1,231 of record CALBGF010000058.1, read on the forward strand.
TTGCGGATAATGTAAGTGAATCAGGAGATTCTCAACATCAAACTCCAAAATTTGATGAAAATGTTGTTAGTGTTAGAGTACTTAAAAATGATAAAGTAGTTATGAGTACTGATAATAATAATTACAAGGAACAAGATTATGATTATGGTAATTTAATTTCTTATTCATTTCAAGATGGTAAAACACATACTTGGGCTGATGATTATTCGCATATTGTTAGTAGCGACTACAATAACGCCGAAAGAATTTATATTTATTGTGAAGATGGTCTAGGTCCAGATTGTACAATTGAATATACATATGGTTATAAAGGCGCTGTAATGTATTATAGTGATATTGCTGAGATAAATGCTAAATTTGTTTCTAGTAATGAAATGTCTACTAAAAATGTTACTTGTACAATTCATTTACCTTCGACTTTAAAAAGTGATTTGAAGAGTGAAGATGTTTATGTTTATGGACATGGAACAGATGGTAAAGTTACATATCCTCGTGTTGTTAATCCAGAAACTAACGAAACAGATCCATATACAGTAATATTAACTAGCGAAGAATTAAAAAAGAATGAAGAAATTGAAGCTAGAATTCTAATTCCTAAGGAAATGTTTAATAAATCTTTATTTACTAATGAATATTGCAATGTATCTAAGGTAGCACATTTAGATAACGCTATTGAATATGAAGAAGTAACACTAGTAAATAAAACTAAAATAACAAACATAATGAATGTTGTATCCATTATTATTTTTATAGGATCTATTGGATTTGCGGTTTATGCATTTATTCATCTATATAACAAGTATGATAAAGAGTATACTCCAGAGTTCTTTAATGAATATTACCGTGAATTACCTAATGATTATGGCCCAGCAATTATGGGATATTTATATCGCTTTAAAGATCCAGATAAAAACGATGTTACTGCCACATTATTAGATTTGATTAGAAGAAAATACATTATTCTTGACAATAATGGAGCGGCTATGTTAGATAATAAACCTAATTATAAGATGACATTAAATAGTGAAAAATCTATTTCAGATTTAATGCCTCATGAACAAGAATTAATTAACTGGTTCTTTAATGTAGTTGGTAATGGACAAGAATTAACATTAGATGAGTTAGATGAATTTAATAAAAAAGAAAAGAACGCAATTGCATATCAAAATTGTAACAAAAAATTTAATGAATCAATTAAAAGAAGCGCACAAAGCTATGATTTCTTTGAGGTAAATGTTGCAACTAAGAAAACAGGATTATTTAACGCTTTAATGGTAGTAATTATCTTAATTCAATTTTTCATTAAAGTCTCATTTGATTTAGTGATTTCAAACTTTAGTATTTGGTTTGCAATTGGTTTTATGATTCTTATTAATGTGTATGCTAGAAATATTATTAGACGTACTAAACAAGCTAACGAAGAATTTAGCAAATGGAAAGCATTTAAGAAATTCTTAGAAGAGTTCTCGAATATGAAAGATTACCCAATGCCTGGAATTGTTGTATGGGAACATTATATGGTTTATGCAACAGAATTTGGTATTGCTGATCAAGTAGAAAAACAAGTAAGATTTAAATATTCTTCACTTGGAATGGATAATGAATTAACTAGTAGTAATGCAACATTCTTCTATTATCCAAATTTCTATCATTATTACTCTTACCGTATGGCAAATTCATTTACGGTTGCTAATATGACTATTGCTAAAGCACAAGCCGCTCGTGCAGCAAGTTCAAGAGGCTCTGGCGGACGTGGTGGATTTGGTGGTGGATCATCTCATGGTATGGGTGGTACGCACATGAGTGGCCGTTAAACGATTTATTGACATATTAAAAGAATAAAATTATAATTTTATTAGGAGGAAAAAATTATGAAAAAGACAAAATTTTTATTACCGATTATGTTATTTGCTTTATGCTCTTGTGGAGAGACAAATAGTGGATCTAATTCAGCTGATGAAGGCAAAACTATTGAATATACTCAAGGTGTCAAATTATTGCAAGATTGTGTTAACAACGTAGATACATTTGACGCAATAGGATTTAATGCTAATCTTGAACAATTTGATTTACACGTATTTAATGATTCATATCATGCTGATGCTGACACTTATGAAAAGTCTGGTGATTCTACTATAACAGATGTTCTCCAAGCAAGTGTCAATGGTCAATTTGATGTTGCAGTTAGTGGGTTAACAAGTGCCACATCATTTAATGAACTTAAGGCTTCTGTTAAAGCAAATTTAAATGCAGATGTAAAAGCTGCAGGTCAAAGTGTATTTGGAGATAATAAGGAACCTATTGTCCTTTCTGCACAATTAGTGTTAGATGAAGGCAATGGTTATGTTGATGTTAATGAACAATTAAGGAACATTATTAGTGATAATGCGGGAGTTGAAATCCCAGAAAAGTTCTATTCACCATTTATTTTTGATGAATCAAGCGTTGCTTTTCCTTTGTTCAGTGCTGATTTGATTGAAAATGGCATTGATGTTGCTAAAGCACAAATAAAAGATTTAATTAAAGAAAATGCTGATGGTTTAACAGATGAACAAATAGAAGAATTGACTGAATCAGTTAAAAATACAATTGCGTCATTTGTTACTTTCAAAGAATATAATGGTGGAAAATACGAAGTATCAGTTGAATTAACTAAAACTAATTTAACTCTTGCTGTAAATACTATTGCAACTCAATTTATCAAAACTGCTTATGGAACTCAATCATCTGCTATGACAGATGAGCAAATAGCAGAAATGGTCAAAGGAGTAACTGAACCAATCACATCTAATTTTGATGGTATTGATCATATTAAATTGTCTGCAATGTTCTCTGAAAAAGCATTCCTTAGTTCTAGTGTAGATGTAGATGCAAACATCAAGGTTTCTTCTTATGAAGGTAGCTCTTCAGCAGATGGAGAAGAGATTTCTTCGGTTAATATTACTGATACATATCTTGATGTGAAATTAAAATCAAGCACTACATTATCATTTGGTAACGATGTTAAAGTTCTTACTATCGCTAATAAAGAAGAATATACTTTAGTTAATTTAGATGATAGTGGAGATAACGAATAAAAAAGAAAGGAGATTTAAAATATGTTTTTATTAGGTGTTGGTGCAATTGTTGGTATCGTAATTGCTGTTCTTCTTGTAGTCATTATTATTGCTATTGTTGCTTGGGCTATTAAAATGTATAACAAATTAGTAGATGGTCGTAACAAAGTAAAAAATTCTTGGTCACAAGTAGATGTTCAATTAAAAAGAAGATTTGATTTAATTCCTAATTTAGTTGAAACAGTTAAGGGTTACGCAACTCACGAATCAGAAATTTTCACAAAATTTGCTGAAGCTAGAAAATTATATAATGATGCTTCTAGTGAAGGATCTGTTCAAAAAGTGGCAGAAGCTTCTAATCAATTAAATAAATTAGTGGCTTTCACTGTTGAAAAATATCCAGAATTAAAAGCAGATACTCATTTTAGTGAATTACAAAAAACCTTAAAAGATACAGAAGATAAGATTGCTTATACACGTCAATTCTATAACGATGTTGTCTTAAGTTATAACAATTTACGTGAAAAATTCCCTGGAAATATTATTGCTAATTCATTTAGTTTTAAAGAAGCAGAATTATTTAAGGTTGATGAAGCAAGTCGCGAAGCACCATCTGTAAAATTCTAATTTACTATATAGACCACTTCGGTGGTCTTTTTTTCATGCTCAAAAAGTGCTATCATATTATGCAGGTGATTGTAATGGCTAATAAAATTTTTAAAAATGAAAAATCAATATTTGGTAAATTAGAAAATCTTTTTTGGACTTTATATAAAAAAGAATCGTTTCGTTTTTTAATTGCAGGCGGACTTAATACGCTTATGGGCATGGTTGGAGCAATTTTGCTTCGATTAGTTTTTGATGCTTGCGGCTGGAATTCTAAAATTTCTTTTGATTTTTTAACATCTTTAGGACTTGTAGAGCCTAATATGGATATTCCTTATTTGATTGTGTTTGTTGTTTTATTACCAGTTGCTTATACTTTACAAGCAAAAATATCATTTCAAACCAAGTGGGAGTGGCGTCGTTTAGCTGTTTATCCTTTAAGTTCAATTCCAAATTTTATTTGCCAAGAGTTATTTATTTGGTTATTTGAAGTAGTGCTTCATGTTAATTCTAGCCTTTCTTATATTTTATCTCCTATATGTTCATTGCCTATTATGTTCTTTATCATAAGATTCTTAGTAAAACCATTTAAAAAGAAAGCTAATTTATCAAAAGTAACAACAATATTTTGTGATATTGATGGAACTTTAATTGATAGTAATTCTAAGTTAAATAAAGACACTGTAAGCGCAGTTAAACGTATTAAGGATAAATACCCGTTCTACCTTATTAGCGGTCGTCATTTTGGCTGTATGTGCGAAATATATGATACCTTAGAACTTAACACACCAATCATATGTTGTAATGGTGCTTTAATTGCAACTAGAAACAAAGAAATTATTAATATTCAAGCAATGCCCACTTATATTGCAAAAGAAATATTTAATGAGTATAAAGATCAAAATTTATCTTTAAGTATTTTTGCAGGCTTTGAATGGTATGTAAATAATCGCGGTGAATTAACACTTATTGAAGAGGGACTTGTAAACTTTAAATCAACGATTATTAAAGACGATTCTTTGATTGATAATGTTATTAAAGTAATGCTTATTTCTTCAAAAGAAAATATTGATAAGTTATATCCAATACTTAAAAACAAATATAAAGAAGTATTAGTAATGCGTAGTAAACCGACATTTATTGAAATATCCGCTAAAAAGGTGACTAAAGGTAACGCTATTAAATTTCTTAAAAAGCAATACAATTTAAAATCAAAAAATCTTATTTCGTTTGGTGATGGCATTATGGATGAAAGTATGTATAAAGAATGCTCAAATAATGTTGCTATGGGTAATGCAAGAGAAGAAACTAAAAAGAAAGCAAATATTATTGCTAAAACTAATGATGAACTAGGTGTAAAAATTATCTTAGATCAACTAAAATAAACGCTAAATGACAATTATTATACTATATAATAATAGGGAACTATTGTTATATGTATAAAGAATCTTTATCCGTTGAACTTAAAAAAGAATTAATTGATGAAATTAGAAATTATGTCGAATTAAAAGCATTAAGAAAAACAGTGGATATTAAATAAAATTGAACAATAGTTGTTTAAATAATCTTTATTATTTGATACATTTAATTATAAAAACACAATATTAGCGAAAGGAAAAAATAAGGAGCAAATATATGAATATTGGCATATTTACAGACACATTTCCTCCAGAGATAAATGGAGTAGCAACATCTTCTTATAATCTTGCTAATGCCCTAAATAGTCATGGGCATAATGTTTTTGTTATTTGCACAAATCCTTATTCCAAAAAATTAAGTTATAGTAATAGAACATTACGTATACCAGGATTAGAATTAAAAAAATTATATTCTTATCGTATTGCTAATATTTACAATTCTAAAGCCATGAAAATAATAAACAACATGAATTTAGATTTAGTTCATGTTCAGACAGAAGCAAGTATAGGTTTATTAGGCCGTATAGCGGCAAAAAAAAGCAAAATACCACTAGTGTATACTTATCATACGATGTATGAAGATTATACTTATTATGTTACTAAAGGTAATGGAGTTTTTGATCATTTTGCTAAAAAAATCGTGCGTTCTTTTTCTCGTAATCTTGCAGAAAACACTACAGAATTTATATCGCCAAGTATAAAAACAAAAGATATAATGCGCGATTATGGTGTTGATTCTTACATAAATATAGTTCCAACAGGAATTGATTTTTCTAAATATAAAAAAGAAAATATTGATATTGAAAAACTAAATGAATTACGTACCTTATATAATTTAGATGGTAATTATGTAATTTTATCACTTGGTCGAGTAGCTAAAGAAAAATCTATTGATATATGTATTAAAGGATTTAAACATCTCATTGATGAAAAAAACATCAAAGCAAAATTTCTAATTGTTGGTGATGGACCCGAATTAAATGAACTTAAAGAATTGGTGCATAATATGGCCTTAGATAAATATGTGATATTTGTAGGCTCAGTAATGGCTAACGAAGTTCCATTATATTATCATCTTGCTAATTTATTTGTCTCAGCTTCAATAACAGAAACACAAGGATTAACATTTATGGAAGCGATGGCTTCAAGTATTCCAATTCTTGCACGCTTTGATGAAAATTTAGTAGATGTAGTTATTGATAACGAAACTGGTTTTTATTTCAGTGATGAATTTGATTTTGCTAAAAAAGTAAAAGAAATAATGAAACTAGATAATAAACAAAAAGAAAAAATTTTAACTAACGCGATGAATATTTGTAATCGCTATTCGTTAGATAAGTTTTATGATAATATTATGGAGGTATACATTCGTGCCCTTAGAAAATATTGGTAATGTAACAATTAAAGAAATAAAAAGAACAAAAAAAGGTGTATTTTTAATATTATCTGATGATCAAGAAATAGAGATTTGCGATGATATTATTTTGGATTTTTATTTGTTTAAAGATAAAGAATTAAGTGAATCGGTAATAAAAGAAATTAAGAAAAGCGCTAATATGCAGAATACTTTAAAAAAAGCATATGCAATGCTCGGGCGTGGAACATATACTAAAAATGAAATTAAGCATAAATTGCTCCAAAAAAAATGCTCACCCGCAGTAGTCGATCAAGTTATTGCTAAGCTACTAGCACTTCACTATATTGATGATGATCAATATGTAGAAGAATATGTTAGTAGTGCTAAAGAAAAAGGTTTAGGACCAAATAAAATTAAATCAGTTTTAATTAGTAAAGGCATTTCTGATCAAAGATTAATGAATATAAAATATAGCGATGAAGAAGAACTAGAAGTTATAAAAAGACAAATTCCTAAATTAGAGAAGAAATATGTAAATTATAATTATCAAAGTAAATTACAACATATTTATGATAAATTACTATTATTAGGATTTAATAAAGAAATTATTCAAAATGCTTTATCTAATATTGAGGAAAAAGATGAAAATAAAGAACGAGAACTTTTAAAAAACGATTTATTAAAAGCTAAAAGAAAATACGCTAAAGTAATAGATAAAAACGAACGAAATAAAAGAATAATATCTTATCTATATAAAAAAGGATATAGTTATTATATAATAAGTGATGAGTTAAAGGATGATGAAAATGAAAATTAAAGATTTAGAAGAAAATAAAGAAATTGATGGCGTTTATCTGATAAGTAATGTTACTCAAGGAGTCACTGGTACGGGGGCACCTTACTTAAATATTACATTACAAGATGCAACAGGAAACATTGAAGCTAAAAAATGGTCCGCTAGTGAGGCAGACATTGAATTTTATAAAGTTCGTAAAATAGTTCATATCAAGGGCATGGTAATTTCTCATAATGGAAAATTACAAGTAAAAATTTTAAATGAAAATGATGTTAATAACGAAGAAATTGATATACAAGATTATGTAGCATCATCTCCAATCTCCCAAGAAGTATTAATTAATGAATTTAAAACATATCAAAACATGATTAAAAATAAAGATATCCGTAAATTAGTGGATGCCTTAATTAATAAATATTATAAAAGTTTTCTAGAACATCCAGCAGCCACAAGAAATCATCACGAGTATTGTTCAGGACTATTACAACATTCTGTATATTGCGCAAAATTATGTTTAGCTATTGCTAGCACTTATGATGATGTGCCAGGAACTTTACCAATTGATAAAGATATTTTAATTGCTGGAGCGTTAATTCATGATTTAGGTAAAATTAAAGAACTATCTGGACCAATCATCGCTGAATATACTATAGAAGGACGATTATTGGGACATATTTCCATTATGAATGCAGAAATCAAAGAAATGGCGGATAAATTAAATATCAAAGGAGAAATACCACTCTTATTGCAACACATGATTCTTTCTCATCATGGACAACATGAATTCGGTTCGCCAGTATTACCAATGACAAAAGAAGCATTAATTTTAAATATTGCTGATAATATTGATGCAAAACTTAATATGTTAGATAAAGAATTGAATAATGTTGAAGAGGGAACATTTACTACTAGAATATTTCCACTTGAAAATAGAAGCTTCTATCGTCCTAAAACAAAAAAATAACAAATTCAATCAAAAAGAAAACTCAGTTCATTGAGCTGAGTTTTTTATAGATTATTTTAAATCTTCTTTAATTGAATTAGCAATACTTGGTAATGACATTTGTTCAAGCAATTTGTTTTCTTTGAATTCAATAACAAGTCCATCACTATTTGCGTATCTTGGTATAACATGAACATGGAAATGCATAACTGTTTGACCCGCAGCTGGATAGCAATTAGTTAGAATATTTACTCCTTTAGCATGTAAATTCCTAATAATTGATTGACCAATAGTTTGTGCCACGTTCATAACTTTGTTCATTATATCTTTTGGTGTTGAAAGAAATGTGTCATAGTGTTCTTTTGGAACCACAAGTGTATGACCTTTAGTAGTTTGTGATATATCAAGAAACGCTAATACATCATCATCTTCATAAACTTTAACACAAGGAATTTCACCTTTAATTATTTTACAAAAAATACATTCATCCATATTTAATTCCCCCTAGAAGAAAAGGAGACCAAACAAGTCTCCTTTAATTTTTTTTATTTGTTAGCATCTTCATCCCATACATCAGGATAAGTTGTTTTGAAGTATTCGTAAACAGCAGTATCGTGGAATAAGATATTAGCTTCTTTTAAGTAATTAACTAAAGCTTTTTCTTTATAAGTATCACGGCTTGCATATTTAGTTGTCATTTCATTAACAACTTCTTCACGCATAGCTTCAGTATATTGATTTGCTTGACTGCTTGCACCAGTTCTTAATTTTGATGAGTTGACGGCTTCTTCAATTTGAATAATGTAATATGTAGAAGTACCTTTATCATAAATTACACAATCCATATTTCCGTTTCCTTCAACACCATGTTCAACTGATGAAGGTTTTAAATAATAAACACCATTAACATATTTAACATATTTATTATTGGCATTTTTGCTGATAATTTGTTCTTCTTGATAGCCATTTAAGTTGCTATAAGTATTATTAGCAATAGCAATATCAAATAAGCGACTTGTGATTGTAGAAGGAAGAGAAGTTGAATCGTTAGTTTTAACATACCAACCATCTTCATTTAAAGTTTTCTTTCTTAAAGAGTTCTTTTCCATTTCTAAACCAGTTTCTTTTGCGTATGCACCAGAACCTGTGAAAGCAGCTTCTTGAGTAGCATCAGATAACGCTTCTACTTTATTGATTTTACTATAGTTTGTAGCAATATCACCGAATAATGTTTCAACATAGTAAGTTCCAACATTTGAATCATCAGAAGTAACTTTTTCAAATCCTGCTTCTTTTAATAAAACATTAATAGGATTGCTTTCATCAGATGGAAGATCAATACCTTTCCAAGCTTTTTCTAATACTGATAAATCTGCAGTAGCAGTGCCATCAGCAAGATATGTTTCAACGAAAGCATGTACTAAGTTAGCAGCAGCTTCTGGATGTGTTTCACTTTCACTAATAGCGACATAATTGATTTTACGTCCAGCAGCACGGCCGAGTGAGTCAGCTTCTTTATCTTTGATATACTTTTCAACTAATAATTCACGATATACTTCTGGTAAATATGTATCTTCTTTATATTGAGCATAAGAGTTAGATAATACATATTTTCCAACATTTGGTACACTGTCATCAGCAGTATAAGCAGTTCCATCTTCTTTAAAACCACCTTCATATAAGTGATCTAAAGAATCATTTAAGAAGACATAGTCGTTATGATAAGAAGTGAAAGAATCACTAATTGAATAAGTTAATGATTGTTGAATAGTTTTAACGAATAATTCTTCATTAAATTTATTACGATAATCATAACTACCGCTAGAAATAGCAGCATATAACTTTTCATCCATTCTAGCATTAATTTTTCGAACTAATTCTTTATCTTCTTCTTTGGTTGATTTTACTAATGTATCGTAATCACCAATTTCTTTTTTTGCGATTAAGTATAATGTTTCATTTAATACTTCAGAATTAATTGAACCATCATCTAATAACTTATCATAAACAAGAGTACGTAAGTTATTTGTTAATCCAGTGGCGTTTTTGTTATCAATGGTATCACCACTGATAAGCCAGTCATTGTCATATGAAGGTTTTGCTGTGACATCGCAACCTGCTAATAAAAGCATTGAAGAAGCGAGAACAACGAGCAATTTTTTATTATTTCGTAACACTGCAAACACCGCCTTCCTTAATTAGGTTGTCAATTTCTTCTTTAGAAGTGGCAGCATTAATTGCTTTTGCACATCCAATGGATAATAAACGATTTTCTCTGTTTTGATCGATTACTTGTAAACTATCAACAAATTCGTTCCAAGTTTTTTCCATACTATTTTGTTTTGTATATTCGTTATATAAACGAGTGTTAACAAGATATTGATTAATAGCGTTTTCTAATGTTAAGTATTCATATCCATCACGGACACCATTAACATATTTTGGAACTTGAACTTTAATTTCATCGTTAATTTTAAGATTAAGTTCTGTTTTTCCTTTTTCTAAATAATAAGTGAAGATTGAAGAATCAATTAAACTATCGTAATTTTTAACTGCAGTTTCAATTTTACTAGCACGTTGACGGTAGTCTTTGTTTTCTTGTCTATTAAAGTTAACGTATGATGTACCAATGTCTTTATCATAGTCTTCAGCTTTCTTAGTATAATCGTAATAGTTAGTTAAAGAATCTGTAGATTCAATTAAGCCAGACTTTTCAGCAACAATGAAGAAAATACCTTGATAACCTGAATCACCATCGCCAGAGCCAGAACGAACAACTAAGATTGGTTGTGGGTTGCTAGTACTTGTAGTACATAATGCATATTCACCATCTTCAAGTAATCCAGCAAGTGCAGGAACATCATCAGCATTCTTAAATGCTTTTTGTTCAACACCATTAATCACTTTGTTTTTTGTTGTAATTAATGAAACTTGATGTGAATTAAACAAGTTGTTGAAATAAATGTTTCTAGGATAGTAAGTGGCATCGTTATTGTTAATATTGATGCTTTCGCCTGTTGGAAGTTTTTCTTTAGAAGCAACTTTTTCCATATCTAAGATTTCTTGGAAATCAATCTTATAATCTTTTGATGCTTTTTTAGATGAAAAATAGTCTTTGGCATTAGTTGGCATATGAATGCTGTTCAAACGAGTTTCATCAACATTACTTGCTTTGCCATTGAAAATAGAATCAAAAGCATATAAGCCAAGTTTGAATTCATTAACATAGCCAGTATCTACTGTGACAATATCTCCTTCACCGAAATTTTCAGCAGAACTTGAGTCGCCTGATAAACTTTGAGCAACAGAACCGAAAGTTTCGTTACCTCTAGCTAAACGTTTAACAGCACCAACAAGTTTTGTTGTTTCTGATTCGGTGATTTGACCCTTATAACCAGAGTCAGTAGAAGAAGCACTAACGTTGATTAAGATGTGACTAATATGGTAAGGAACTTTTTGGTTGATGTATTCTTTTAATAAACCAAATGTGCCTTTGCCGCCATTGTCATCAAAATAATCATTACGGGCTTTTTCTTTTAGTTTTTCATAGACGAATGAATCTTGTAGTTCGTCTAAATCTTCGACGCCATTGCTTTGAAGAATTTTGTCGAGTTCGTCATCATAACTTGTTCCATTAGTTTTAGCATTAGATTTTGCTTCATCTTTTGCTTGACTAACACGTTGTTTTGCGTCTCTTGTGATTTCTGGTGTTTCTTTGATAGAAGCACGAATGATGACTTCTGAAATCGCATTATAGTAAGTAGAAATTCCGGTTGACTTAGTGATATATTTGTTGAAAATATCATCAACGGTAATTCCATGTGCTACTTCGCTACCATTGTTAATAGTTAATATTGTACCCTCTTGTTTTTTTACAGGATCGCAAGCGGTAAGTGATAATCCACCAACCATAAATGCTACCATACCGAGTACAAGGTTACGTTTTTTCATAAATAGCCGTCCTCCTTATAAATATAGCATTGTTATTGTATACAATAATGACTTACAATTCAAGTTTTTTCTTCTAAAAATGTATTTTTATAAAATACAGGGCATATTATTGTTAATATTTGGGCTATTAGAATTAAACTTTTCCCAAATGAGTTACCTTTTAAATTAACTTGCATAATATATCGTGAAAAACAAAGGAGGAAAGTTTATGAATCCAAATTTAGGATACCAAAATGGTGGTTTCGGCGCCGCTTTTGCCTTCATTCTTGTTCTTTTCATTTTAATTGCTATTATTGGTTGCTTTGGTTGCTGCTAATAAGGTAATTGCTTTGAGGAGGTGAACTTATGAATAACAGTTATTTTGCAATAATCCTTGTATTATTTATTTTACTTGTCATCATCGGTTACGGATGCTGGACTGGTTGCGGTTGCTAGTTTAAGGGGCAAAGGAAACTTTGCCTTTTTTTATTGCTTTTTTATCAAATTTTATCGTTTCCATTGTTAAGAAAACTATAGTGGTGTAAAATAATTAAGATTTGAGAATCTTAGGAGAGTGACATTTTATGCCAACTTTAGAAATTATTAATTTACACGCTAATGTGGAAGGAAAAGAAATTCTAAAAGGAGTAAATTTAAAGGTATCAACAAACGAAACTGTAGCATTATTAGGTCCTAATGGACATGGTAAATCAACATTGCTTGCTGTCATAATGGGCAATCCTCGTTATACAGTAACTGAAGGAAAAGTTTTACTAGATGGACAAGATGTTTTAGCGATGTCTGTTGATCAAAGATCACGTGCTGGTATTTTCTTAGGAATGCAATATCCTAGTGAAGTTCCAGGAGTAATAAATGCTGATTTCTTAAAAGCAAGTATTAATGCTCATCGTGAAAAACCAGTAACATTATTTCAATTTTATCGTATGTTAGAGTCTAATTCCAAAGAAATGAAAATATCGATGGATATGGCAAATCGTTCTTTAAACGAAGGGTTTTCTGGCGGAGAGAAAAAACGTAATGAAATTTTACAAATGCGTTTATTAAATCCAACAATTGCTATGCTTGATGAAATTGACTCTGGACTTGATGTTGATGCTTTACAAACTGTTTCCGAAGCTATTAGAAAACAACAAGAATTAGGCACAGGATTTTTAGTTATTTCACACTATGCAAGACTATATGATTTAATTTCACCAACTCGTGTTGCGGTTATGGTTAATGGTAAAATTGCTGTTGAAGGTGGAAAAGAAATTATTAAGAAAATTGATACTACAGGTTACGAATGGATTAGAACTGAATTAGGAATTTCTATTGAAAAAGATGAACCTAATATGCGTGATGTATCAATCGGAAGTTGTGCAACGAAAGAGGTTATTAAAAGTGGAAAATAATTTGCTAAAAAGTGATAACATTACAAGCAAATTAGTGGATGACACTTTTTATATCTCTATTAATTCTTCAAACGAAGAAAATTATTCAATTTTAACTTTAAAAGATATACCAAGCGAAAATATTGAAATTACTTGTAATGAATATGTAAAAGTAAAAATTTTAATTAATGAATTTGAAAACAAAAATGTAAAGTTTATTTTAAAAAACAATGCGTTTTTGAAACTAAATTTTTTATCTTTAGCTCAAAGTGCTTGTGGCAATTATTTATTTGATTTAGAAGAGTCTTCTAATGCTTTTGTTGCTATGGCTGATTTAGTTAAAGGTAATGTGGATTTTAATGCGACATTTAATCTTTTAGGAGATAACGCTAATAGTGAATGGCATTTAGCTTCATTAGGCGCAGATAATGATAAAAAAGTATTTAACATTAACTTCAATCATGTTGCTAAAAACACAACAGGAGTTATGTCTAATTATGGTGTTGTCGAAGATGAATCGATGATGCATTTTAAAGGTGTTTCTCACATTAAAAATGGATCGATTAAATCAAAAACGCATCAATCGGCTAAGATTATGGTTTTTGATCCAAAATGTCATGCAAAAGCAAATCCAATTTTAAAAATTGATGAAAGCGATATTGAAGCAAGTCATGCTGCAATTGTCGGAAAAGTAAATGATGAACATATGTTTTATCTATGCTCAAGAGGCATTAGCGAAAATGACGCTAAACAATTAATTACATTAGGATACTTAAAACCAATTACGAACTATTTTGAAGATCAAAAATATGTTCAAGAAATAGTTGATGGCATTGAAAAGAGGTTATAAGTATGATTGATTATCAAAAGTGCTTAAAAGATTTTCCTATTTTAAATAAAACAATGCAAAATCATCGCCTTGTTTATTTAGATAATGCTGCGACTACTTTTAAACCAACAGTTGTCCTTGATTCGATAAAAGATTATTACGAAAATTATTGCGCAAATACACATCGTGGTGATTATGATATTGCTCATACTGCTGATGTGAAATATGATGAAGCACGTCAAATTGCTGCGGACTTTATTGGTGCTGATAAAAATGAAGTTGTCTTTACTGCTGGGGCATCAATGTCATTAAATATGATTGCCTATGGATATGCTAAGTTTTTGCATGAAGGCGATGAAATTCTTATTACTGAAGCAGAACATGCTTCAAATGTTTTGCCTTGGTTTACTATTGCAAAAGAAAAAGGCTGTATTATCCGTTATATTCCTTTAACTAAAGAAGGAAGACTAACAATAGACAATGTTAAAAAAGCCATGACTGATAAAGTTAAAGTTATAGCGGTTGCGCAAGTTACTAATGTTCTTGGCTTTATTGTTGATATTAAAAGTATTGCTAAAATTGCTCACGAACATGGTGCAATTTTAGTGTGTGATGGAGCACAAAGCATTCCGCATTTTAAAGTTGATGTTAAAGATTTAGATTGTGATTTCCTAGCATTTTCTGGACATAAAATGTGTGGGCCTACGGGCATTGGCGTTATGTATGGAAAATTTAACCTTTTAAAAGAAATGGAGCCATTAATGTCTGGTGGCGGAATGAATGCTAGATTTAATATGTGCGGGGAAGTTAGTTTATTACTTCCACCTGCTAAATTTGAAGCAGGAACCCAAAATATTGAAGGCGCAATTGGCTTAGCTAGCGCTATTAAATATTTAGAAAGCATTGGCATGGATAATATTGAAAACCATGAAAAAGAACTAAGAAAATATGCTGTTTCTAAATTAAAACAACTTGATAACGTTATTTTATATAACGAGAATGCAGAATCTGGTATTATTACATTTAATATTAAAGATGTATTCGCGCAAGATGCTGCGACTTATTTTAATTCTAAAGGTATATGCGTACGCTCAGGACAACATTGTGCCAAAATATTAATTGATTTTTTAGGCACGGTAGCTACTATTCGTGCTAGTATATACTTCTATAACACATTTGAAGATATAGATGCTTTAGTTGAAGCATGTAAGAAAGCAGGTGACTTCCTCGATGCCTATTTCAATTAGTCCTATGATGATGCGCCAAATTATTATGGATCATTATGAACATCCTCATAATAAACGCACACCAACTGATGATAGATATTTAAAAATCAATATGAATTCGGAATCATGTATTGATAATATTGATGTATTTTTGCTTGTTGAAAATGGAATTGTTAAAGATTGCTGTTTTGATGGAATTGGCTGTACAATTTCTACTGCCTCTACATCAATTATGACGGATTTAGTTAAAGGAAAAACTATTGAAGAAGCAGAAAAAATAATTGATAACTATAAGAAGATGATTTCTGAAGATAAGTTTGATGAAGAACTTTTAGATGAAGCAATAGTGTTTATGAATACTAGCAAACAAGCTAGTCGTATTAAATGTGCGACAATTGGCTGGAATGGATTAAATGAATTATTAGAAGAAAGTAAAGGTGAGAAACATGAATAAGAATGAATTACCTACTGATGATTATAAGTATGGATTTAAAAATGAAGATGTTTCTATTGCTAATACTGGTAAGGGTTTAAATGAAGATGTTATTAGAGAAATCTCTAAATTAAAAAATGAACCAGAATGGATGTTAGAATTCCGTTTAAAAGCATACAAATTATTTAAACAATTACCACTTCCTTCTTTTGGACCAGACTTATCAAATTTGGACTTTGATTCTTTTACATACTTTATTCGTCCATCTGAAAAAGTAGAAAATAGTTGGGAAAAAGTACCTGAAAAAATCAAAGAAACTTTTGATAAACTAGGAATTCCTGAAGCCGAACAAAAATATTTGGCGGGCGTTTCTACCCAATATGAATCTGAAGTTGTTTATCATAATATGCTTAAAGAAGTTCAAGATAAAGGTGTTATTTTTCTTGATACGGACTCAGCTTTAAAAGCTTGCCCAGAATTATTTAAAAAATATTTTAATAGTGTTGTTCCAGTGGGAGATAATAAATTTTCTGCACTTAATGGAGCAGTGTGGTCAGGAGGATCATTTATATATGTTCCTAAAGGCGTACATCTAGAAAAACCACTTCAATCATATTTTAGAATTAATAATGAAAAATCCGGACAATTTGAACGTACTTTGATTATTGTTGATGAAGGCGCTGATGTGCATTATGTTGAAGGATGTACTGCCCCAACATATTCAAAAGAATCTTTACATGCTGCAGTGGTAGAAATTATTATTTTAAAAGGCGGAAAATGCCGTTATTCAACTGTCCAAAACTGGTCTAATAATATTGTCAATTTAGTTACAAAACGCGCTCTTGTTATGGAAAATGCTCAAATGGAATGGATTGATGGTAATATTGGTAGCCAAGTAAATATGAAATATCCTGCTTGTATTTTAGCGGGAAGAGGAGCAAAAGGCACATGTATTTCAGTTGCTGTTGCTTCTCATAATCAATATCAAGATGCTGGAGCAAGAATGATTCATTTAGCACCAGATACAGTATCCACTATTATTTCAAAATCAATTGTTAGAAATGGCGGAGTTGCTAATTATCGTGGTACTGTTCGTCATACTAAAAATGCTATAAATTGTAGAAGTCATGTTGAATGTGACACATTAATACTTGATAATATTTCACGAAGTGATACAATTCCTACGAATGAAGTCATGAATGACGAATCATTTATTGAGCATGAAGCTACAGTTTCAAAGATTAGTGAAGATCAATTATTCTATTTAATGTCGCGTGGAATATCAGAAAAAGATGCCACTCAAATGATTATTATGGGATTTATTGAACCTTTCTCAAGAGAACTTCCTATGGAATATGCTGTAGAACTCAATCAATTAATTAAAATGGACATGGAAGGAAGCGTAGGATAGTGCAATACGATTATGACATCATTGTTGTTGGCGGTGGACACGCTGGCATGGAAGCGAGTTTAGCTAGTGCTCATATGGGCACTAGTACTTTGCTATTAACTTTAAATATTAAAATGATGTCGAATATGCCGTGTAATCCATCTATTGGAGGATCGGCAAAAGGCATTGTAGTACGTGAGATAGATGCTTTAGGCGGAATGATGTCTAAAGGCGCAGATCATGAATATTTACAAATGAAAATGCTTAACACTGGTAAAGGCCCAGGTGTCCAATGTTTAAGAGCGCAAGAAGATAAAAAATCTTATCCACGCTATATGCAAAATATTGCTTTAAATACTAAGAATTTAACAGTTAGAGAAGGAATGGTAACTGCATTGCTTCATGACGACGAGAAAGTATTTGGAGTAATTGTTAACAATGAAGAAAAAATATATGCAAAAGCTGTTATTTTAACAACAGGAACATATATGGAATCATGCATTTTAAGAGGCCATCATAAAGAAAGTGCTGGCCCAGATGGTGAAAAGCCTTCTTTAGGATTATCTCCATATTTAGCCTCAATGGGCATTAAATTATTAAGGCTTAAAACTGGTACTCCTCCACGTATTCAAAAAGATTCTATTGATTACTCGGTTATGGAACCACAATATGGTACAGAGGGTAATTTGGGTTTTTCTTATGAAACAAAAGTATTTAAACCATTAAAAGATCAAGCTTTATGTTGGTTAATATATACAACACCAGAGACACATCAAATTATTCGTGATAATTTAAAAGAATCGGCGATGTATAGTGGACTTGTTCGTGGCATTGGGCCAAGATATTGCCCAAGTATTGAAGATAAAATTGTGCGTTTTGCCGATAAACCACGCCATCAATTATTCTTAGAACCAGAATCTTTAGAAATGGATTCTATTTATTTACAAGGCTTTTCTACATCAATGCCAATTGATGTACAAGAAAAAATGATTCGTTCATTACCGGGATTAAAAGATTGTAAAATTTTAAAATATGCTTACGCTATTGAATATGATGCCATTGAGCCACTTCAATTCGATGCAACTTTACAAGTAAAAAGATGGCCAGGCTTATATTGTGGTGGACAAATTGTTGGAACTTCTGGTTATGAAGAAGCAGCAGGTCTTGGTTTAATGGCGGGTATTAACGCTACATTAAAAATTCAAGGCAAATCGCCACTAATTTTAAGAAGAGATGAAGCTTATATTGGCGTAATGATTGATGATTTAGTAACAAAAGGCACTAATGAACCATATCGTTTACTTTCTTCCCGCGCAGAATATCGTTTATTAATGCGTCATGATAACGCTGATTTACGTTTAACTAAGTATGGCTATCAAGTAGGATTAATAAGTGAAGAAAGATATCAAGAATTTTTACATAAATCCGAAGAAATTAACAAAGCAGTTAATTATTTGTCTACCCATTATATTGGTATAAAAAGTCCACTTCAATCTTATTTAAAAGAATTAGGATTTGATGACTTATTAGGTGGCATATCTTTAATTGATGTGTTACGTAGACCAGGTGTAGAATTTAATAAAATGCGCGAATATATTCTAGAATTAAATCAATTTGATTTATCAGAAATTGGTGTTTCCCAATTAGAAATAATGGTGAAATATGAAGGATATATCGAAAAGCAAAAAAAAGAAGCGCAAAAACTAGCTAAATTAGAAGAAATGAAATTGCCTACGGATATTGATTATTTGCATATGGATGGTTTAGCATTAGAAGCACGCCAAAAACTAGACAAAGTTAAACCAATATCTATTGGTCAAGCAAGCCGTATTAGTGGAGTTAATCCTGCCGATATATCCATGCTTATTTTGCATTTAAAAAAGGAACATAAATAATATGGATTTTGTGACATTTAAAGCAAAATTGCTAGAAAATAATATTATTTTAAGTGACGAACAAATTGAAAAATATAAAAAATATTCTAAATTGCTTCAAGAATGGAATAAAGTAATGGATTTAACCGCGATTGATGAAGAAGCGCAAATTATAGAAAAGCATTTTTATGATTCTTTAATATCCGCTAAATACTTCAAATATGAAAATCAAACATTACTAGATATTGGTAGTGGAGCGGGATTTCCAGGATTAGTTTTGGCTATTGCATTTCCTAACTTAAAAATCACATTATTAGAACCTACTTTAAAAAGATGTAATTTTTTAAATGAAGTAATTAAAGTGCTAAATTTATCAAATGTTAAAGTTGTTAATGACCGAGCAGAAAACTATATTAAAGAAAAAAGGGAATGTTTTGATTTAGTAACGTCTCGCGCTGTATCACGTTTAAATATATTATTAGAACTATCTATTCCATTTTTAACTATTCAAGGCACTATGATTGCCTTAAAAGGAAAAAATGCTAATTTAGAATTAAAAGAAGCAGAAAATGCGCTAAAAATATTAAATGTAAAATTATTAAAAAACTACGAATTTAAACTTCCAAGTGAAGAGGAAAATCGAAGTATCTTATTATTAAAAAAAGAAGCTCAAACAAATATTAAATATCCAAGGAATTATGGTACAATAAAAAAGAAGCCATTATAAACTTCTTTGTGTGAGGGCTAGGAGGTTAGTTATGACAAAAATTATTGCGATTGCAAATCAAAAAGGCGGAGTTGGTAAGACAACAACTGCTATATCTTTATCTGCGGCATTAGCTAATTTTAATCGCCGTGTTTTACTTTTAGATATGGATCCGCAAGGTAACTCATCTCGTGGCTTTAGTATAGATATTACCTTAATTAATAAAAGCATGTATGATGTTTTAGTAAAAGATTTAGATATAAACAAAGCAATTCGCAAAACTGTTACAAAAAATGTTGACATTTTGCCTGCTAATTTAAAACTAGCATCTACTGATGTCGAAGTTGCTAATAAAGTTAGTAATCCTTTATTTTTACTTAAAAATGCTATTGAAAAAATTCATAAGAGTTATGACTATATTATTATTGATTGTCCACCTTCTTTAGGACTATTAAATATTAATTCATTAGTTGCCGCTAATAGCGTTATTATTCCTGTTCAATGTGAATATTTTGCTATGGAAGCAGTTGCGCAAATTCTTTCTTCAATATCACAAATTCAATCGACATATAATCATAATTTAAGCATTGAAGGATTTTTAATGACAATGTATGATCCACGTGCAAGATTATGTGTTGAAGTATCAACTCAAGTACGTGGCTTATTTAAGGAGAATACTTTTATTACGCAAATTCCACGTAATATCTCACTTCCAGAGAGTTCGGCGCGTGGATTACCAATTACAATGTATCGTCCTACTTCAGCGGGATCTATTGCCTATTTAAACTTAGCAAAGGAAATATTAGAGCATGAGCAACAAGAATGATAACCAAATTTTAAAAAGTAATCTTTCGACACTATTAAAAAGATTTGCTAACACTAGTGTTATTGAAAAGTTCAACGATGTTTCACAAAATAATACTGTTTATACGATTGAAGTAAGTAATATTTCTAACAATCGTTATTTAAAAAATATTGAAATAGATGAAAAAGCTATTTCTAGTGTAATAAAAGATATTAAATATCATGGTATTATTAGTCCTTTATTAGTTCGTACCATAGAAGAAGGAAAATACGAACTTATTACTGGTAGAACACGTTTTATGTGTGCTAAAAGACTTAATTTAAAAAATGTTCCATGTATGATACAGAATTTTTCGGATGAAGATATGCTATTGTACATGCTTTTTTCTTATAAAATGGATAAAACTAAGTCGGTTGTAGAAATGGCTAATATTTGTAATGTATTATGTAAAAAATTCCACTATACACAATCCACTATTGCGGATTTATTAGATATTTCTAGAGCTCAAGTAACAAACATAATTCGTATTTTAAATTTACCAAAAAAGATTCAAAAAGATGTAGGAAAGGGCAGACTTACTTATGGACACGCTCGCGCTATTGCGATTTTGAATGAAGAGCAAATGCAAGAAGTTGTTAATATAATTTATGAGAAAAAACTATCTGTCCGTGATACAGAATATTTAGTAAATGAAATGCGTAGCACTCATAAATATGAAGATATCTTAAGTGAATTTAAAAATCGCAATAATTTAGAAGCTAAAATTAATGGTCGACAATTAATTTTAAGTTTTAAAACTAAAAAAGATTTAATGAAATTTATTAAAAATAACTAAAATGGCTATTTTCTAAATGTAATAGTGGCATAATCGCCATTTAGCGAGTCAACATAAAATTTAAAGCCTAATGAAGCCCAATCATTAAAGTAACCATCGTTGCCAAAAAATGAAGTTGATGATAAATCTATAAATGATGAACCTTCTTTCCAAAGGACATCTTTACTATATAAAAAACCATTATTTAATTTATTGTTGAGTCCTTCATCTAATAGGTGCAAATAATAATATTTATAGGCATAATTCGAGTCTAAATTACTCCATGTAACTGGCGAATTGCTTGCACCAATTGCAACACCATCAGTTATATCTTTTGTATATCCGTCATTAGTGGTTTTAACATTGCCAAATAAATCATAAATTTTCTGAGGATTCTTTACTAATCTTGCATCAACATGGTATAACCTAATGCCTGAATATGAGTACATTTTATTTCTACCAACATATTGATAATTTGCATCTTGTTCATTTAAACCAGTAGGTGTGTAATATTCTAAAATTAAATACTCATCAAATAGACCATCAATAATTGGATTTTTATTTTTAAAAATAATTGCATCTGGATATTTGCTTGATGTACGTATTGTTATTGTACAAGTATCATTTACGATATAAGGTTTAACCCAACCAAGTGCTAATTTGGAATAAATGTTATGATCACCGACATTAAATGATTGCATATCTAGTTCACCAGCAGCATTCCAATTAGTATCATAATTATAATAGTCATCTAATCCTAATAAATGGCCTGTTTCATGTATATATGTATGGGCATCTAATCCTTTGGGATAAGAACTGTTTTTTGTATCGTTCATAAAATCATAGCTTACCCACATATGGGTATTTATTGTGGGTCTATTTGTATCACTATAAAAGTTAGTGTTATAATCAACCCAAGCCCAGTAAGCATCTTCATTATATTTATGAGAATAGCAAAAGACAATGCTATCTATATAGCCATCTTTATCTTGGTCGTATTCTTTCAGTAAATCTGTGCTAGCAGAATCATAAAATTGTTTTGCAACTTCATATGTAGGATTAGAAATATGATTTTTATAAGCATCGGCAAACGTATAAATAGTATAACTATCTATTTTTAATGGCTTGCAATATACACTGCCCATTAAATTAAGTTGTTCATAACTTGATTTATAGAAAAAACTATGAACAGATTCCCAGTTTGTTCCTTCTCCATTTTCACTGAAAAATACAGTATAAAGATTTTCTAACATTTGTTGCGTCCAAGTTGGCCCATCCCTTAATTGTACAGGTACGACAAGTATTTTTTGGTTGCCCATTGATTTAAGAGATTTCCAATTATTACGATCGTTAACATCTTTAATGGTGTATTTGAAAGTGTTTGCCTTTTTATAAGCGTTATTTTGGGCATATTCATCATTAAGAGGTATAGAAGGTAGTGTAATAGTATTTTGAGGCTTATTCACATCAACATAATTAATATTAGCATTTGTGTCTTGACAAGAAGATAGCATTAGTAATGAACTAATAAAACCTAAATATAAATTAATTTTTCTTTTCATTTTCTCCACCACCATACATTTTAAAAATCTCTTTCATTATAGCGAAAAATAAAAGTCATTGATATAAATTTATTATCATAAATTATTAAAGGTGAAAAAAATGAAATTATTCTTAAAATTATTGATGGCTTTTTGCGCGCTATTTCCAACAAAAACTGCTTATGTTGAAGAAAATATTTTTGCACGTTCTTATGTTGTTATGGAACAAAACTCAGGTAAAATTATTGAAAGCAAAGATTGTAACTTGGTCCGCAGTGTTGCTAGTGTTTCTAAAATTATGACTGCGATTATTGCGATAGAAAGCAGTGACTTATTTAAAAACGTGGAAATAGGTGATGAAATTGATCAAGCGATTGGAAGTTCACTTTATTTAGAAAAAGGTACAAAAGTAGATATTATAGAACTAGTTTATGGATTGTTACTTCGAAGCGGTAATGATGCAGCGATGGCAATAGCTAAAAATATTGGTGGTAGTGTAGATAAATTTGTAGAGATGATGAATGAAAAAGCTCGATTAATTGGAATGAAAAATACGACTTTTAATAACCCAAGTGGTTTAGATATGTTTGATGATGGCAATTTGTCAACGAGTTATGATTTAGCTTTAATGATGCGTTATGCGATGGATAATGAATTATTTCGCGAAATAGATAGCGCTAAAAGTTATAAATCACTAGTAAAAGGTACTTGGCATAATAAACATAAATTACTTCAAAATTATGACTACGCTATCGGAGGCAAGACTGGCTATACGAAAAAAGCACGCCGCACATTAATTACAAGTGCTCGTAAAGATAATTTAGAATTGATTATAGTTACATTAGATTGCGGTAATGACTTTTCTTTACATAAGCAATTATTTGAAAAATATTTTAATGATTATACATACGTACCATTTTTAAATAAAGGAATGAATTACATATTAAATTATGAATTTTATTCTAATAAAAGTTATGGCTTATTTATTAAAAAAGAATTAATAGGGAATGCTATTAAAATTTATAAATTAAATTCTAAAAGTAATACAATTTCAATGCTTTTTAAATTGAGCGATGGAACACTTATTGAAGTAGGGAGGACGACTTTAACTTCTGTTGCGGTCGTGAATGTATAATGAATAAAATATGGATTTGGATTATTGTTATTTGCATTTTTTATGGTATTTTTACTGGTCGCTTTGATTTAATGGCTAATTCAATTTTAGCTTTACCTAGCGAGTCATTAGAACTTGTTTGTACTTTAGTATTTTCTGCTTGCTTTTGGTCAGGAATTATGATGATTTTATATGATTCAGGAGTTATTGACAAGTTAGCAAAATTATTAAATCCTTTTTTAAGAAAAATAATGCCTAATTTAAATGATGAAGAAGCATATAAGTATGTGGCTATGAATATTGCTGCGAATATCTTTGGATTAGGTTTTGCCGCTACTCCGGCGGGTTTAAAAGCTATTAAAAGAATGAAAGAATTATCAAAAGAAGAAGATAAAGAAGTAGCAACAGATGAAATGGTTACGTTTTTGGTCTTAAACACAGCGGGTGTAACAATATTACCTACAACAGTTATGGCAATTAGACAAAGTTATGGAGCAAAGAATCCGGCTGATTTCTTGATACTTTCTTTTGTAGGAACTTTAGTATCATGTGTTTTTGGTTTATTATTAGATAAATATTATCAAAAAAAGGCTAAAAGAAAAAATAAAGATAAATAGTTATGGAAAAATTCTCACTTATTTTTATTCCTTTATTAGTATTATTTGCAGTCGGCTATAGTTTTGCTAAAAAAAATAATGCCTATAATTCATTTGTTAATGGTGTTAAAGATGGATTACCTTTATTTAAAGAATTATTTCCCACAATAATTGGAATGCTTTTATGTGTAACATTGTTAAAATCGTGTGGAATAATTGATGATTTGAAATTATTATTAACGTCATTTATTCCTAAATCTGAAGCAATAATTGATTTAACTCCAATGATTTTATTTCGCCCAATATCTGGATCTGCTTCTATTGCTTGCTTTGATACAATTTGTAAAACACTTGGTCCTGATTCTTTAACGGCAAAAATAGCGTCAACTATTCAAGGATCAACGGATACCACAATATATATTCTTGCACTATATTTTGGTACTGTAAAAGTTACTAAGTGGAAGCATGCCTTAAAAACAGGATTATTAACTGATTTGGTTGGCATCGTTGTTGGAATAGTTTTGGCACTCATATTTTTAAAATAATAAAAAAATAAAAATAATTCAAATAAAATGAGGAGGTGTTGTTTTTTTATAAGTAGAAAAGAGGAAGACACTATGAAAAAAAGTTTGAAATTTTTAATTCCATCAATGTTTGGTCTTTTAGTAGCAGGCTGTTCATTAGATGGTTCTACACCAATAAATAAAGGAGAAAATACTGAATTAACAAATAAAGCCCGTTTAGATGCTGTAGCAGTAGATAGTTATACTACATCGGTTATTCTTGACTCATTAGAAGAAGTGAGTACATCCACTGATGTTGAAAATCCTGAGACACCAGAAAATCCAGAAACACCAGATGAGACACCTAGTGAAGATGAAACAGTTGATGAAAATTTAGTAATTGTTAATAACTATATTAAATTGTTTGATACATTAACTAGTGGTGATGGATTAACTGTTGAACAAGTTGCTTCTGATAAAGAAGAATACAAATTTAAAGTTGTTATTTCTTCTTCATTAGTGGGAGAGTCAGGTAAATCATATACTATTTACTTTAATGAAGTAACTCAAGAAATTGATGATAGTGAAGAACCAAGTGATGACACAAGTGATACTGAAACACCTTCAGAAGATGAAGTTGATGAAGGAGAAGTTGATGTTACTCCAGAATTACTTAAAAAACATCATCATAACGAATTTAAAGATGCTACATTTACTCGTTTAACAGGAATTATTGTTACTGAAACTGGTGAAATTTCTGTTGAAGGACATAGCCTTGTAACTGATACAAAAACAAAAACAGTATTTAAAGGCGAATTAGAAAATGGACAATCATTAAAAATTACTTCAGAAATCTCTGATTCTAAAAAGGAATATTCTTATGAATTAAAAGAAGGACATCGTGTAATTAACGAATACGAAGTTGAAATTAAAACAAAAGAAGATTCAGTAGAATTAGAAATTGAAGTAAAAAATGGTAAAGAAAAAGAAAAATACGTCATTGAAAAGAGTGTAGAAGATACCGATACTATATTCGAAATTCATTACAAAAATAGTGACGGAAAAGGAAAAATAATTGCCGTTGTTAGTAAGGATGAAGATGGCAATGATGTAATTACTTATGAATTTAAAGATGGTAAGAAATGGCATCATGATGATCATGGATGGCATCATGGCTGGGATGATGAAGATCACGGACATGGCTGGCATGATGATTGGCATCACGATAATCACTTTGATGATGATTATGATTGGGATGACGATTACGAATGGGATGAAGATGATTTCAATGAAGATGATTGGAATGATGATACAGAAGATTTACTTAATGCTTTATTAGAAGCACTTAAAGATACTGATTTTGATATTGATGCATTCTTAGAAAATTATTATGCTAATAAGAATGATAACAAACAAGATGATCAAGAAGAACCAAGTGAAAACGAAGATTATGAAGATGATTGGGATGAAGATGATTGGTTCTCTCAAGATTATGAAGAAGATTATTGGGGCTATGGACATGGCTATGATAATCACAAGCCTTATGGTCATCGTTAATATATAATTCAATAAAAAAATACAAATACTCCTAAAGTTTAGCGCTACTAATCTTTGGGAGTTTTATTTTAAAAATTTTTAAATAAAAGTTAATTTGAGCTTCATATTCATTCTTTAGTTGTTGTTGATAATGTATTGATTTATAGAAAACCGGACAAAAAACATTGATATTATATTGGAAAACCGGACATTTATTAATAAATTATGTTAGAAAACCGGACGAAA
>CALBGF010000059.1 GCA_937893635.1 uncultured Mollicutes bacterium
GCTAATCCTTGTGGTATTAAAGATCGAGGACAAAGTAATATAGGTAAGAAAAATGGATTTAAGAAATAATAAAAACTATTCGCACCAATATTATTTACACCTAATACAGTATTAGAATCCCATAAAGGAAATTCGCCTGTCTTTAAGAAATGCCACCAATCATCATATCCATTAGTGTAAAAAGGTATTTGTTGCTGGACATAGTCTCCACCTAATGGAATTGTAAAACTTTCAATTAGTAGTACTGCAATAGCCATAATAAAAGCTAACCCAAAAAGAAATAAGAAATAATAAAATACACTTTGCTTATTCTTTAAAAAGGCAAATTTAGGTTTAATTCTTTCCCATAACTTCATGTTTTGTTAGCTCCTTAATGTTAATCTCTTTGAGATTAAAGATATTATATACACTTTTAATCTTTTTATAAACACTTTTAAAATCAAATGTAATAATTAACACATAATTTATCTAGAAATAAAAAAATATCTCCAATCACGCGCAAATGATTGGAGATAGGAGGGGGTAAAATTATTACTTAAGCCAACATACAACAATATCAGCAATTGTTCCAAGAAGTAAGCAAACGCCAAATCCTATAATTTTAGGAAATTGAGTAGCATCTCCCCACATAACAATATTATAAATTTTATCAACAACTGATAAAACTGATCCACTAGCAAATAAAGACATCGCTAAAGTAATCATTACCGCAACAATTAGTCGCATATAGCTTGAATATTTAATTTCATAAGCATTCATAATTATGCTTCCGATTTGAAATAACAAACCAATAATTAAACAAATCAATGCTGGTTTATATTCTTCTGGTACTTTCGGAATCATATTCCCAAAATTTGCCACATAAATCAAACTAATAAAACTTAAGACAAAAGCGACAATTTGAATAATAATCGCTGGTTGGCGTAATTTTGAAATAACTTGTTTATTCATGATTTTGTCCTCCTTTTGCCGATATTTTTTTATTTTTATCAAGGATTCCAAACTCATTAAGAACGATAAGAGTCACTCCAGCAAGAGTTAATGCTGATAACACTCCAATAAGTGCATATTCTGCTTTTTGCCACCACGGCGTAACAGTGTAAATGCGTGTTTTAGTAGAAATTCCATTCATAGCACTATTTTTAGTAATTACATAATGGAAATGATGAACCATGTCTCTTAATTTTTCATATAATGCACCATCATCATTATCTTGGATGTATTTACTTATTGCCTTAGCTCCTCGAGCGGTAACATCTGTAGAAAATAAATCAGTTCCTGATGCAAATTCAGTAACATAATAAATAGAATAGTGTTGTGCAGCATCTGTTTGGAAAAAGCCTTTAAATCCCCATTCATTTCTTGTTACATTTTTCGCATAACTAGCATTATTATCTGATA
Organism: uncultured Mollicutes bacterium; assembly: GCA_937893635.1. Next base: position 1,402 of record CALBGF010000059.1, read on the forward strand.
CGCAGCCTAGACGATTAAATGACATCATACATCCTAATGTGTTATCTGTAGAGTTTAATGAGCTCTCAAATGCTCTTAACCCTATTTCTCGCATTCCTTGTTCTTCAAAGAATACTGATACACCTTGTCGATGAAATTCTTGATCATTTAATACGAAGTGTTTTACTGCAGTTGTAACACCTTTTTTTAACATACCAGCATTTTCAGCTTCTGCAATTAGGTATGTTAAGTTAGCATCTTCGGAATAATAAATACATGATCTACCATTAAATGGTGTTCGATGAAGATTTAACCCTGGACCATTAACAACATTAACGCCAGCAAATAAACTTTCTTCACCCATTAATTCACCACGTCTAGTGATCAACTCTTTATTATATGTAGCGCCTAAAATTGGCATAGATGGATAAGTAGTACATTTTTCATTATCAAATTTTAATTTACTACATAATCCCATTGGTCCATCAATAAACTTTAAATTTGGAACCATATATTTTGCAATAGCTTTCGTGCCTGATGCTTCAGCGGTGATAAGCGCTAATTCATCAATAGAATATTGTGATAAATATTCTTCCCATAATGGATCATCATAATCTTTATCCTTTAATTGAATCAAAGGAATGTTTTTATTAATACCATATTGATAATATTTTAAAGATTTAGAATCTGCTGGTTTTGTATATAAATCGCCTTTTAATAAACGAATCATTTCGCTAGTGGCCGCTACAGTGGTTTGAGTTACTGGATAAGTATCGTCCCAGTCACTACGAGATAAATATTTTACCACTGGTTTAGTAAAGAAGTGATTTAAATCACATTCATCAAATACATTTGTTACAGCATTTCCTGTGTATTTTGAAGTTGCAAATGTTGTTTTGTCAAAAGTCTCACTCCAATGATATGTTTGCTCAACATTACCAATAACATCATTACCATCTTGATCAATCAAACCGTTTGCGCCTTTATTTTTAAGAATATTATTTAATGCATTATGCACATCATCACCAATAGCAAAATAATAATCACCTTCAGATATGATGTATGTTTTTGCTTCGTTTCTATCATAAGAAGCTAATAAATACTTATCAACATCTAAAGTAATAGTTTCACTTTCACCTTTATTTAATAATTTTGTTTTTCCAAATTGTACTAATTGAATAGCGCTTTTTTCTACACCATTTTCCTTTTCATAGGTACCATATGGTGTTTGAGCATATAGTAAAACTGATTTTTTACCTGCTATATTACCAGTATTTGTAACACTAACTTTTACTTCAAAAGTACCATTGTTTTTAGAATTAACACTTTCAATTTTTTGATCAAATGAAGTATAGGATAAGCCATATCCAAAAGGATAAACCATTTCTTTAGCATAGTTCCATGCACCTGATATAGATCCTTTAGTAGAATCAGCATTTCCTTGCTTTAAGATATAATCTTCATATCTTGTTTCATAATAACGATATCCCACATAAATACCTTCAACTTGTGTAGACATATATGCATAATCATCTTCTGCGTCTTTGACCGTTTGTCCGATTTCATCTAAATTAGTGTATTTTGGAGTATTTGTACCCGAATTAACACAAGCTGGCGCAGATAATGAATTACTTGCCCATGTGTCCACTAATGAGCCAGATGGATTAACTACTCCTGTTAACAAATCAGGAATCGCTGCTGCACCCCATTGTCCTACTGATCCAGTCCATAAACATGCATCAATATCATATTCTTCTAACCATTCTAATTCCAATTGATTTGTTGTGTTAATAATAACAATTATTTTGTTAAATTTGCCCGAAGATTTGACCATATTAATCATATCTTTTTCATTTTTACTAAGAGCAAGTTTTGAATTATTATTACTATCTTTCATCCACATATCTGTACCTTCGCCAGATTCTCGAGAAATAACAATAATCGCGGCATCATTATAATCTTTAAAAGAATTTTTGATTCCATCAGTATAAAAAGATAAAGGTACTTCTCCTATATCTTCTTTTGTATTATCCACACCATCATAGTGACGAGTAATATTAGATTTTTTATATGCGTCCCATAATACTGGATTGATTGTAAAACCTTTTTCTTTAAAAGCATTATCAAAAGTCATCATATTATTTTCACTAACAGAATTTCCTTCTCCACCTCCACTAGGTAGATAGACGAAGTTTGTGGCGTTATTACCAAAAATAGATACTCTTCTTTCATTTGATTTAAGCGGTAAAGCATTGTTTTTATTTCTCATTAAAGTTGCCCCTTCGGCAACTTCGTTATAGCATTGTGCTTTTGTATCTTTTAATAACAAATCTTGGTTTGCTTTTGAAAAAGTTCCATCACCATACTCTGATTTATAATATCTAGTATCGGTGGTATCATCTTTAGGTTGTTCTGTACGAATGTTATTAATATTTAAAGTATCATTAATTTTTGATTCCCATTGTTTGGTATAATCCGTGAATACAGAAGTAAAAGCAAGCAAGCATCCAAGAGTTGCTGTAGCACCTAGAAGTATTTGTTTTCTTTTTTTCATTTTACTTTCCTCGTAACAAAACAAGATAAGGTTTTTCACCCTATCTTGTAATAATTAATTAAGCAGCTTTACCTGGGAATGCAACGTTATATTCAAATTGAAGTTGTGCGTCAAATTCACCAGATTCAAAAGTTATTTTATTCCAATCTTCAGCGCTTCCTTCATAAAGAATTGTAGTATAGGAAGTATCTAAAAATACTGAAGCGCCAATAGTTTTTACAGTTTTTGGAAGCCATAATTTAGTAGACGCTCCTTCTTTACCATGGAAGAATGACATAGATGCTAAATATACCGCACTTTGCGATGCAACATAAGTCTCTTCTTGTGTGGCGGTTAGTGAACCATCGCCATAGCAACGAATTCCGTTTGCGTGAATATATTCATATGATGTATCCCAGTTACGGAATGCTAAACTACCAATGGCTTCAACAGAATTTGGTAAAGTAATACCTTTAACGCCTGGAGCACTTTTACTTGTAAAAGCTTGGTCTCCAATTGCTTTAACTGCTTTTCCATTATAAGTAGAAGGTACAACAATATAAGCATCTGTACAAGTTCCAATACCAGTACAAACATAATAATCTTCATCACCTGTAACATAATCTCCAAAAGAGAAGCCACCTTCAATTTCAGAAGCTAACTTAAAAGCTAATCCTTCTGAAGCTTTCTTTCCTTCTGCATAGTCTAATAATTTTGCTGAACAACTTGTACTAGCAGCTAATAAAGCAGCGAATACTAAACCTTTCATAGCAATGTTCTTTTTCATATTTTTTCCTCCTGAGCGTATTTTTCGTTTCTAAAGGAATAATAACTGATAAAGAATAAAGCGCTTACAAAACAACATTAACTGTTTTTTTCACAACTTGAACTGTATTTATTTTTGATTTAAAGGCATAGAAATAAATACACAAAATAGTTCTTCTGTATTTTCAATATCAAATGTTCCATGATATTTTTTGGTAATATATTTCATTCCCTTAATACCATATCCATGATACTTTTTATCTTTCTTTGATGTTTTTAAATTCGCATCAAGTTCATTAATATGCGAACAATAATTTTGCATTTCAAAGAACACATAATTATCTTCTTTATATAAGCGCATGGATATTAAGCGTTGATCTTTATTTTCTTTTAATTCTGCCTCAATAGCGTTATCCATAGCGTTACCTATTAAAGAGAAAATATCTATCGATGGCATAAAATCCAGTAGTTTTCCATCTGCTATACACGTAAAACGAATTTGTTCTTTTTCTAACAATAAACTTTTACTTGCAATAATAGTATCAATTGCTTCATTACCAGTTCGTGGAATATTACTATATATTTTGATTCTTTTACTAACTGAATCAATTATATCTTTATCTTTTTCTTCCAACTTTTCTTTGTTAATAAGTGATATTTCTTTTGATAAATCATGTAATTTAATGTTTATATAATCAATATTTTCTTGATTTAACTCATAAATCTCTGCTTGCTTCTTTAATGCTGTTTCTAAAGTACCCACGTCTTCTTTAAGAATTTCATTTTGGAATAGACCATTCATATACGCTAAAGTAAATAAGGAAAACATTGAAGAATAAGAATATACAATAATGTTAACTGTTGTTTGTTTTAATTCAGGATAAGCAGATTTTAATTGGGCTAACACAGTTAATATTGTCACGCCTAATATTGCAACTACAATCGTAGCTATATTATTGACCTTGATTGTCTTTTTATATTTAGATTTATAAACCACAACTAAATAATAAATAAAGCAATAAAACACCATTAAAGAAATTCTAATAATCATGTGATCTACGCTTCTTACTTGCAAACCACATAATAATGCAATATCTCCAGATAAACTAGATACAAAGTTCTCTCCAAACCAAGCACAAAGAGCAAAAAACAATCCTTCTAGGAAGCTTAATTTATAACAAAACATTAAAACAACAATTCCAAGTAAAAAAGGTAAAAAGAAATAATAGGTAAAAAAGCCAATTTTCATATTATTCATTAAAAATTCTTCGTTTGGCCAAATGAAAAATATTATAAAATACAAGATAGAGCAAATAGATACTCTTAGAGCAAATTTTTTTCTTCTATCAACATAAATTGTGGAAATAATTAAGTTTACAATAAAGTTAAATGCAAAGCCTCCAATTAATGATAATGGATTTTTTAATAACGGCATATTTATCACCCTTACTTTAAAAGTTCTATAATTTTTTTCTTATTTGAGCGACTACATTGTAATTCTGTTCCATCATCTAAAATTACCATTGAAGAAATAGAATCAAAAGAAGCAATATGAGCACTATTAACAAGATAGTATTTGTTAATTAGCATAAATTTATCATCGTTTAATTTTTCAATAAATGATTTTAATGTTCCATATACGGAAATACAACTTGCATTAGCGTGAACTGTAATATTATGCCCTTTTATTTCTACATATGTAATTGATGAACAAAGCACACGATACATAACACGATCAGTGCTCATAAAACGCACATAATGAGATTTCTTCTTTAAATAAATATCAATTACTTTTTTTAATTTAACTGAGAATTCAAAGTAATTTAATGGCTTTATAACAAAATCAATAGCGTTAACTTCATAACCTTTAATGGCTAAATTAGCTAAATTTGTAATAAATATTAAAACAAATTGCGAATCTAATTCTCGCATTTTTTTAGCTGCGGTCATTCCATCCATTATTGGCATATCAATATCCATAAATACTAAGTCAAATTTTTGATTGGAGTCTAATATTTCTTGTCCATTACGAAAGATGGATAATTCTATAAAACAATTATTTTGCTTTTGGAAATTATCCATGTATTGTTTCAATATTTCAATAAATTCTTCTTCGTCTTCAACTATTGCACACTTTATCATACAATTTTATTATAACCACTAAATTTTTATTTTCAACAGTCCTAATTCGTTTAAATATAATTTAACTAATTGTTTACTAATTGATTTTTTTAGTTTGAACAATATGGCTTTTATAATTTTTATATATAATATAAATAGTTTGATTTTTGCATTGATTTTGCCCTGAAATTTCATGCAATTGTCAAGTTATACCTAATCAAAATTTTTTTAATTTTTCTTCATTTTTATAATAGCAAGTAAGCTGAAAAGACATCAATATTTTATGAATTAGTAAATAGCACAATAGTTCTTGATTCCTTGCTCTTAATAAAATTCAACTTTTTTTAAACAAAAGTATTTTAGTTTTATTATTGTTTTAATGCTAAATTAAAACATAGCCAAATTTTAATTACAAATTATAAAAATCTAATAATCTATTGCCTAACTTTTTTTGTTAAAAACATTAGAATATTAATATATCTAATTATTTTTTATCAAATTCCGCATTAAATTATATTAAATGTGATATAATACACGCATTGGAGGGGATATTTATGATATCTAAAACTATTGCATTAGACGTTTTGAATGCTGGTTTAGCAACTGGTGCAGATTTTGCTGAAATCTTTGTTGAAGAAAAATCTAACACTGGCCTTTCCATTGATAATGATAAAATCGAATCTATTTCATCAGGAATTATCTATGGAGCGGGTATACGTCTATTAAAAGATTTAAGAAGTGTATATGGATACACAAATGATTTATCAAAAAAAGGCTTAATGAATTTAGCAACCACTCTTGCTGGTGCCTTTAATGGTGAAAGAATTAAAACTGTAACCGAATTAAAAAAGCAACGTGTTAATAATATTCATAAAACCAAAAAACCTTTACATTTAATGAGTAAAGAAGACAAAATTGCTTTCATTACTAAAATTAGTGACTCTATGAAAGATTATGGAGAACAAATTGTTCGTCGTGTTGTTAGCTTCTCTGATAACAACCAAGATGTAACTATTTTTAATTCTGATGGCAAGATTTTTCACGACGTTCGTGAAAGAGGAAGAATGTACATTACAGCTTTAGCCGCGAACAAAGACTGCATCGAAAATAGCGGTGTTGGTCCTGGTGCTTCTAAAGGATTTGAATTCTTTGAAGAAGACATTAATCCACTAGAATTAGCAAAAGAAGTTTGTGAAATTGCCATTAAGAAACTTGATGCTAAAGAATGTCCATCAGGAAAAATGCCTGTTGTTATTGGCAATGGCTTTGGTGGAGTTATTTTCCATGAAGCTTGTGGACACGCTCTTGAAGCTTCTTCAGTTTCTAAAAATTTATCAATTTTCTCAAATAAATTAGGTCAACAAATCGCATCTAAAGTTGTTACTGCAATTGATGATGGAACTATTCCAAACGGATGGGGATCTAATAATATTGATGATGAAGGTAATAAAACTCATCGTACTGTTTTAATTAAAAATGGTATTTTAACAAACTACTTAATTGATGATTTCAATGGTCGTCGTATGGGTATGAAAGGTAATGGCGCTTCTCGTCGTCAAAGTTATGCTTTCGAACCAACATCAAGAATGTCTAATACTTACATTGCTGCTGGCAAATCCACAATTGATGAAATGATTAAATCCGTTAAATTAGGATTATATGCTAAATCATTAGGTGGAGGATCAGTTAACCCTACTACTGGTGACTTTAACTTTGCTGTTGATGAAGCTTATATGATTCGTGATGGTAAGGTTGCCGAAATGGTTAAAGGCGCTACTTTAATTGGAAATGGTGCCGATATTTTAATGAAAATAGATATGGTTGGTAGTGACGTCAAACGTGCACAAGGCATGTGTGGAGCTGCTTCAGGTAGTTGTCCTGTTGATGTTGGTCAACCAACAATCAGAGTATCAGAAATCACCGTCGGTGGTCGTGGAGGTGCTTTAAAATGAATTTAAAAAAATATTTTGAACTAGCCAAAGATGCTGGTATTGAATCTTTAGAACTTTATATTGTTAAAAATTACTCTTTAGGATTTTCCTTATTCCATAGCGAAATTGATAGTTATTCTTTAAGTGATTCTATCTCATTAGGCGCACGTGGAATATTTAATGGAAAAATGGGATACGCTTATTCTGAAAAAATCGATAAGACTACTCCTGAATTTATTATTAAGAACATTGTAGAAAATGCTAAAAATATTACTAATGATAACAAAGTAGAAATATTCAAAGGATCAGATAAGTACAAGAAATTTAATTGCTATAACAAAGAATTAGATAATATTCCTGTATCCACAAAATTAAATACGCTTTATGAAATTGAAAAGAAATTAAAAGAAAGTGATAATCGTATTACTGAAATCGGTGGCGTTGGTTATGAAGAATCAAGAAATGAAACTATCATTGCTAACTCTTATGGATTAAAATTATCTGAAAAAAGTAATATGTATGTAATCTACGCTGAAGCTGTTGCTAAAGATGGAGAAGATACCAAAACTGGTTATAAAACATTCTTTGATAATGATTTTTCTAAATTTAAAGTTGATGACTTTGTTAAAGATGTAAAAGATAACACTATCAAACAATTAGGTGGAAAACCTTGTGATTCTAAAAAATATCGTGCAATTTTCGCACCAAAAGTTGTTTCTTCTTTAATGTCAGCGTTACTTGAATCAACAATTGCTGAAGAAGTTCAAAAACACTCTTCTTTATTTGAAGG
>CALBGF010000060.1 GCA_937893635.1 uncultured Mollicutes bacterium
TGAGCGCCGCCATGGATAGTTTTATCAACAATGAATTAAGTGTTATCTTGGAATTTTATGCACCTCTTCGTGTACCAAAGGCAGCTTCTGCAACTGTCCAAGAATTATATAATCTTCAATCTGAATTAGACTCCGCTTTTGGTATTGATGACGCAGAAGGAATCCGCATTGGTAGAGAATTTATTAGTATTTTAAAGAGGTATTAAATGAGAATCACTGAGAAACTTGGCAATATCAAGAACATGGAAGTAGGAGTATTTGAGAAAGACCGCATTTACTTCGATGAAAACCGCATTCTACCACGTATTGATGATACAGATGAATTAATTAAAGAGCTAAAGAAAATTCATAAGCCAAATGAAAGACTAAACATTAAACTCTTCTTTACACTTGAAGAAGATTATAATAAGTTTTGCGACTTAAATGGTACTAAACTAGTAAATAGTGCTAAGCTTTATCTTGAATCACCTACCAAGAAAATGGATAAATTTTACAGTAATTTCACTGTAAAATCATTAGTGGAAGTATTCAATTTTAATCAGAAGTTACTTGGTGATTCTTCTCTTCCTGCATTGTGTTATAAAGAGATGTTTGAGATACCGCTCGGCAATCGCCGCGAAGGTTTATACAAGAATCATAAAGTTTTACAAGATAAAGTGATACAGAAGCTTATTGAGAATGATACTCAAGCGGTTAACTTCTTCAATCCTAATTACTTCATGAAAGGCTTAGATTACTACAAGAATGATATTAATAGCGCTTATCCTTACTTCTTAATGCAAATGCTTCCTTGTGGTGAACCGCTCAAGGAAGAACCGCAAGAAGCTCATACTGCTCTTTATGTAATTGAAGAGTCTTTTACTTGTGCACCGCTTACATTATATCCGCAAGGTGGTAGTGGCGCAGAAGTTGATGTTAAGAATAGATTGACAGTTGTATGGAGTGATGACTTAAAGTTTCGTCAAAAGTATTTCATTAACTATCAGTATAGAGTACTTGATAAGAGGTACTTTAGACTTAGACAATTGGAGTCAAATTGCGCCGCCATCTATAAAGCAAAGGAAGAAGCACCAAAAGGAAGCTTAGCAAGAAAATACTATAAATACTGTTTGAATATTCCTATTGGTGTTATTGGAATGTTACCGCACAATAAGGAAGATTATGGCGCTATTCATCCACGTAGTTATTATCCAATTGCCTCATTTGTATGGATGAAAGAAAGAATCCGCATGTTAACCTATGCTTATGAGATAGGAATCCGCAATGTTATTTCAATCGCAACTGATGAGATTGATACTTTTACTCCACTTGATAATTACAGATTCATTCATTATAGCAACAAATGCGGCGATTTCAAGTGCGAATACAAGGAAGATAAGAGCTTTTTGCGCGGCAATTTAATCTTTGATTCTAGGAATGAAGAGTTTGATAAACATAGCGGCTACTCTGGCACTGTCGAAGAAATCTATAATCGCACCTTTGGAAATAATAAGTACATAAAGCAACTTAAGCAGTATAATGAGTTAGAGAAGCAAGCCTTTAATCTTGTCTTAGACTTCTATGAAAAAAATCGCAAGTAATACTTGACAGGAGCGCCGCAATTCATTATAATATTAATGATGATAAGAGATACGTAGAATCCTAATATCTACTATATAGAGCAGAAATCATACATTAGGTTGTACTGCAGAGATTCTTGATAGATACAAGAGGAGTCTGCGCTTATCATCCACCTTAGACAATTCAATTCCATTAACATATTATACCTTTCTTTTAAGAGAGACGAGCATTAATTTGCTTTTCTCTCTTTTTTTTGTTATAATATATTAAGAGGAGGAAAACCGCATGAAAAGAGACAATTTACACTTTAACTGGCGCAAAGTAGACGGTTATGACCGCACATGAAACTTTGCAATATCTGAACGTGAAGCAGGAAAGTCAGTATCAACTTGGCTAAAGATATGGAGTAATTACCACTATAGAAACTCTCCTACTGTTGTGTTGCGTCGCCGCATTGCAGATTTAACTGACCAGTATATCTCTGATACGGAAACTCTTCTCAATAAGTTCCTTGATAGGAAAGTACAATTGCTTTATATGAAAGGTGATATTAAAAGTGGAATTGTAGACGTTAAATTAGGAGACGCTGATGTTAACTACTCACCAGCAATGATTAAAAAGTTGCCGCTCTTCTTCAGAGTCATAGGACTATCAATACCAATGAACCGCATTAAGTCTCTTATGCTTTCAAATGTAGGAATTATCTTCTTTGATGAGTTTATTGCCAACATAAGAGGAGGTGAAAAGTATCTAGACATTGAAGCTTTCCGTATCAAGGAAATTTATACTACTTATAACCGTGAAGCTACCAAACCAATAAAGATTTACTGTTGCGGCAATCCATACTCAGTTTATAATCCATTATTTAGTGATTTAGGAGTAGATACGCGCAAAGTACATCCAGGAGCTTTCTTAGTAGGAGATAACTATGTCATTGATTGCTTCCGCATTCCAGAAGCATTAAAGGAGAAGATTTTAGCCGCCAATCCACTTTATCAATTCGATAATGCTTACGCTAAGTATGCATTTGATGGTAATGCTATTAGTGATTCAAATATCCGCATTTGTAAAGTTAATCCAAAAGGCTTTAAGTTGCGGTTTGTCTTCAAGGTAGATAAAGAGTATGTTTCAGTACATAGCGGCGCGCCATTCGATTATGAAGGAGAGAAATTAAGCTTCTGGATATGTAAACACAATGAAGATTGGCTTGATAAAGTAAGCAAAAACCGCAAAATATATTGCTTCAACTTTGCGGATTTAATGCAACATGCGGTCATCGCTAATAGAGATAAGGACTTAATACAGAGCTTCTTATCATTTAAGAGCGCGGTTCAGCGACGTGAAGCTGCCTATAATTGTGTTGACGCAGAATATATTACAGAAGACATTTATCAGTTTATTTAGGAGGTTTTATGGCTACAAGTAAATTAACAATATACAAAACAAATATTACTCCATCTCGTAACTTTAGAGTTGATAGCATTGATACTTACTTGAACACTTGTAAAAAGATTGAATTTAATAAGTTTCAGTATCAACAGTTAGAATTAAATCTTTATGTAAAGATTCCATTAGCGCAAGAATTCATTAGTAATCCACAATACAATTATGCAAGATTAGAACAAGATAATAAAGAGTTTTACTTCTTCATTATGAGCGCGGATTGGAAGGCACGTAAGACTATTGGATTGGCGCTTTCCATGGATACTATTAATACCTACTGGAGTCAAGTGAAATGGAGCGCTAAAACCGCCATTCAGAGAGAGCACAGAGATAGATGGCAAAAGAGCGGTTCAAATTATAAGCGTCTTATTGATAGATATCAAGAAGGATTAAATCCTGTTAAAGATAATGTCATTATGTCACGTGAGTTGGCTATTCCTGAATACCATGAAGGCTATCTAGTGTGGCTTGCTAATAAAGGAATTACTCCAGATGTACAAAGTGCGACTCCTATAATTCCTTGTTATTGTAAGCGCGACTCCTTTACATTTGAAGCAGAACAAGATTATGGAAGCACTAAAATAGAAGATACTATCATACAACTTCAAGGTATTACCGGAAACAATACAGGAGTCTATTATTTAACTACAACTAATTCTGACGCAAGTAGCTCTAATGGATTCCGCTGCGGCGTTAAAATTAGCGGAGTTCCTATTGATACTCTTACCTTACTTAAAGATGATAGCGGCGCCAAACTGAGATGTATCCGTATGGTAATTACAAGAAATGGAGTTATTTTTACTGTTCAATTTACCGCTTATTATTATACAGGTGATGTTTATCCTTATGTATATAGCAAAACCTATACACCAACAGATACGTATAACATTGCGGAGATTTCACTAGAAGGAAACATTGACGTTCTTACGTATTCTTCTATCATTAGCGATTATTACAAGAATTTAACTTCACTAGATACAATTGATAGCCTTAACCAAGTGGCAGTTCATGTTGGTTTGATTCCTGCTAAAGTATGTACTTCTTTTAGTGATTTAGACCGCAGTTCTACAAATATTGTTAAGATTTTAAAAGTTCCATTTGAATTAAAGGATAATGCTAGAGGAGATACCTTCGTTCCTGGATGGAATCTTATAAGGATTAACACAAAGGACGCTGAATATTTGCCGATTCAATTAGGTAATTCAAGCTTCGACTGTGAACATTATCTTTACTGAGATATGGAAACGCGGCTCTTTTCTTCTTTCACTCCAACCGCAAAAGATAATCCTAGTTTAGAATACGAATCAAAGCTTTACTCATCTGAATTTTATGATTTTAAAGTCGTGTATATGAATGAAGCTTATCCATTGCAATTGGAGAATGTAGTTAACTTTTCTAACAACTATGAAGATATCTACGTTGATGTAAGTACTAGCTTAAGCGCTTCTGCTAGAGTAAATTTCCGCTTTGGAACTGATTATAGATGGATTTCATTCAATCAAAATTATTGGACTATTCCATTGATTGAAGTGCCGCAATATAACTCCGCATGGATTGATTACCTCCGTAATGGTTATAACTATGATGACTATACCAGAAAGCGCAACAATAGAATGTCAATTATTAATGGTGTTATATCTACAGTAGGAAGTTTAGCCTCTATAGGTTTAAATGTTGGCGGTTCTCTATACAGCTCTGCAGTAGGTGCGGCTTCAACTAAGTTAGATTACTTGCAAAATAGAATAAATGAATTTGCTAACCTGAAAAACAAAGGAGACGTGCGCTATAAGTATCTTGTAAGTGATGAAAACGGCATGTATACAGTATCACGTTCTCCTAATGCACCTTCAACTGCTAAAGGAATGTCAGAAGCTGTCGCGCAAAATTACTTAAATTCAATAGTTCCTGCCGCGGAGAAATATACTGAATTAGCTTCAAGAAAAAACAGAGCCTTTGATGGAATCGGCAGTTTAGTTCTGCAAAATGGCATTAACTCTATAACCTCCGCGATTTCTTCCTTTATGCAAATTGACTCTAGTAATAAGAGCTTCCAAAATAATCTTCAAGTTTCACAAAATGCAAGTGTTTCAGTGCAAGACTCTAGTGCTTTCGATATTGCTTATACAACTCCTACTTTAGTACAGGTAGCGCCGCGCAATGAAATCCGCGAACAAATTGCTAAGACCTTCCACTACTTAGGATATGCGCATCCAGTTCAAGAAGTGCCAGACTTTACAAGTAGATACTGGTTTAATTTCGTTCAATGCACTCCTGTATTTGATGAAGTACTTAATGTTATCCATCCAGAGTATGAAAATGACTTTAAGCAGCGGTTCCAAGCAGGTGTTACAGTAATGCATGCGCATAATGGAGAATACGACTGGAATCAGCAGTATGAAAATTGAGAGGAGAATTTAATTAACCATGAATAAAACACAATTTACAAAGTCAATCTATCCGGCGGAAGAACATGAGGCGGCGACCTATAGAGTTATTGACTTCACTAGCCGCTACATGAACAAATACTATAATATCTTCCTTGGACTTATTGATTGGAAAGTAAGCGATGAAGTACTTACTCCAAAAGGCGTTAATTATTTAATGCGCAAATTCTGAGCCGATGGAACTGTTGCCGCGTGGCGTATTCCTAATACAGATGCTCTTGGACTAGCTCCTTATGCAACTCAAGCTTGAGATATGTGGGATTTTCCTTCACGTGTTACATTAATCAATAAGCGTAATATCAGTACTAGAATCATTCCTAATAAGGTTATGAGCGTTGACAAAGATGTAGTCATTGGCTACTTCCAAGCAAATCATAAAGGAATCTCTGCTATTGTGCGCGACTACGCGGAACAACTCTCCGATATCGACAATGTTATGAATACTAATCTGCAGTTACAGAAAGCGCCATTTATTATTTTATGTGATGATGATAAGCAAGCGAAGCGCATGAAGAACGTTATTTCTAAGATTCTTAACAATAGCGTATCAGTTGAACTTCCAAGTGGTGATAAGAATTCTTTAGTTATTACTCCATTGAACGCGCCGCTCATTATTGACCAACTGTATAATTACCGCACAAATGTAGAGAATGAAATTAAGAGTTACTTAGGCTTAGATAATAACGGTGGCTTTGAAAAGAAAGAACGTATGATTACAGATGAAGTTAATTCTCAAAGAGCTACTATTGCGGATTCGCGTTTTAATTTTACTCAATGCTTAGATGCTTTCTGCGGCGATGTTAAGAAGGTCTTAGGTATTGAAATCTCTTATGAATGGAATGCGGCGCAAACTGCCGATAATTCCTTCTCTGATGACCGCTATGCAAAACAGGAGGATAAGAAGAATGTTAATAACTAAAAATTGATATTATTACACATTGGCGGATTTATTTGCAGATTATCATAATCCTAAAGAGACTACTCCTTGGAAGATGAATATCGCGGCGCTCCTTGACGCTTTAAAGACAACTGGCTCATTCAATCCTACAGAGCAAGAGAGCGGCCGCATTACTACATTACTTCAAGAATATATCTTACCAAAATGCTATAGAATGAACGTCTTTTGTACTGATGCGGAACCGCTTGACCTTGAAGCAGATGTCTTCTATCCATTCATTGGTGAGTTTATCACTTGGCTTAATAGCACTAAAGAGAAGTATTCTTTAATTTTGGACTATTATGAAAAGAACAAAGATAAGCTCATGGATAAGATGATTACTACTACTAGTACTACTAATAAAACGAATGACACTCCGCAAATTGAAGACAGTGAAGAAGATGCCTTATCAAGTGACGCGCATTTATCTACATTAGGTAGCGCAGAATCAAGAACTGAATCGGATAGCGGCGACAGTGTTATGAGTAGATTAAGCGCCATTAATAACCGCTATAAACAAATCTATCTTATGTGGTTGAATGACTTCATTAAGAAATTCAGAGTAGGAGGTGACTTCTAATGAATAATGAGAAGAACTTTATTGGCGGTCTCGCTGGATGTATTGTCTCATTCAGCGGCATGACCTTAGAACAAGCAGACCATATTGTAAGCTTAATTTGCGGCATCATTGGCTTAGTTATTACAGTTATCTCTTGTATTGTCATTCCAGTATGGAAGAAAGTGCGCGACGCCATGAAAGATAAGAAGATTACTCCGGAAGAGGCGGAAGACATCACAAATACTCTTAAGGATGGATTAGACAAGTTGAAGAACGAAGAAAAAAAGAAGAAGTAGAAATTGACTTTTTTGATTTAATTTCTTATACTATTATAGAAGACGGAGGTAGCTTTATCTCTTTTACTATCTCCGTACTTCTTACATTTGGAGGAAGAAAAGAGAGAGAAAGAGGACTTACTTATGAGTAAATTAGAAGAGTTGAAAAAGATGATTAGCGGTTTATTTGATAACGCTACGGATAAAAATACCATTGACGCCGCGGCGAAATTGAATAATCTAGTAGGAGAAGTAGAGAAGGAACAAGATTCTCTTACTAGTAGAAATGCAGAGTTACTTAAGTCATACAAAGACGTAGTAATGCATACTTCCGTGGATGAAAGCACTCCTAATAATTCAAATGCTACTACAACGGCAGAAGAAGATATTAGCGGCGCTTACTATGATGTGGATGCGGCTTTCAGCGCGTCTAATCTAGAGAAATTCCTTCAAGCTGAAAGAAAGAAATAATTGGAGGTCATAATTAACTATGAAGTTGACTATTGCAGAATTACAAAAATTTATTAAGGCTAATGTGCCGGCCGCGAATCAAGCTGCCGCATGGAAGGTTTCTACTGGTAACTTTGCTCATCTCGTTGATAAGATTGGTAAAATGGTTACTCTTGATGGCGTCTTCGCCGATAAGCTTACTGAAATGGATGGCGAAGAGTTGCCGCTTGGTAAAACTATTGAAGAGTACTTTATTGATTTGACTCTTCCTACTGTCTACACTGATGCAAGTACTGAAGGCGCGAAGGATTTAGCTCCTGCATTTCCTACTGTTGAAGATTGCACTTACAACTACACATTAGGTAAGACTAAGATTAAGACGTCTATTCCTTATAATGATTATGAGCGCGCTTGTAATAATCCGTCTGAAGCCGCCAATATTAGCGCTAAGATTGTTCAGAGATTAAGCGACTCTTATGAAATGCAGAAGTTCGGCATGAAGAAACAATTGCTTGCTAATGTTATCTCTAAGGCGAGCGCCGCAACTAACGCAGCTTCTCTTGTTTCTACTTTAGCAGTTCCTACTGATGCTACTACTGGTGAAGCCTTTATGAAGGAAATGAAAGTCCGCATTGAAGACGCTTCCTTTGCAACTGAAGGTAACAACCTTGGTAACTACTTGATTGGCGCCGCTCCATCTCTTAAGCTTTACGTTAAAAAAGGTGTCATTCCTTCTCTTGAAGTTGATACCTTGTCTGGTGCTTTCCATGATGAGAAGTTAGCTATTCCTGCTTCTATTGAAGTTGTTGATGACTTTGGAGACGATGCAAGCGGAGTTTATGCTATCTTAATGGATACTCGTATGTGCAAATTACATCCTACTTATAAGGCAATCCGCACTAAAGAGAACGCCGACGGTGATTTCGTTAACTATGTTTTGCATGCGGAACATACTGGATACATTTCTAAATCCACTTATGTTCACTGTTTCAAAGCGGAGTAATTAGTTTCATGGAGAGAAGATTATGCTTTGCTTCTCTCCTTTTCTTTTAAAGCACTGGAGGATAATTCAAATGAGAAGAATGATTGAAAACCTTGATGAGTTCAAGAGAGCAGATGGAAGTGATGAGTTTGAGAAGGTGGAAGGAAGTGCAAAAAACACTAGTATCAATTGGATTTATATTAGATGTGCAGTATCTGCTAATATAGCTACATTTGTATTTGCAGGTGAAATTCCTAATGGAGTTACAATTACTAAAAATTCAATATTAGCTACAATTATTCCACCTAAAGCAGTTCTGAATCACATTGGTATGGATGTTGATAAAACATATGCATTATCTGCATTACCAATAATTGATAAATCTACAAGAACTGTAAATGATAATACAGTTGCATTTCTTCAAGGATATGGTAAAGAATATAGTTTGATGTTTTCTAGTGATATTACTAATAATACTGGAGGTATTAAAGTATTCAGAGTAGAGTTCACCTTCATTCTTTAGGAGGTATTTCCATGAGAAGAATGTATAG
>CALBGF010000061.1 GCA_937893635.1 uncultured Mollicutes bacterium
AAAAAAGTCTCTTTTTTTGTTGACTTTAACTAGTTAAATGAGTAAACTATTAACTAGTTAACATTTATGCTTATAAGCATAGGAAAGTTGGTGGGCAAATGGATGAATTAAAAAACAAAACTGTCGAACGATTTGAACTTATTCAAATGTTAAGATCGCGTTGTTTTCGCCAAGTGGCTAAAGAAAACTATATTCCATGTAGGCAATATCCAATAATGGAATATTTAATGGAACATGATGGATGTAGCCAAATTGAAATGTCAAAATATTTTCATATTTCTGCTGCGGCTATCACAAAGTCAATTGATCGTTTAGAAAAATCAAATTTTGTTATTCGAAAAGCCGATCAAGAAAATAAACGTGCCAATTTAATTTATTTAACAGATTTAGGAAAAGATACTTTTAATAAAGCTTCTAATCATTTTGATAAAATTGATGAATTAATGCTTAATAAATTAAATGAAAATGATCTTCATAAACTAATAGAGTGTTTTGATTTAATGCTTGAGGGTTTATATGGGCAAAAAGTTGACGAAAATAACATAAATGAATTATTTAAAACAATTGTGAAAGAAGATGATGAAAATGTTTAAAAAGATAAAGTTAATTTTACAAAGCGTCCGTGAATATAAAAAATATGCAATTATGACACCATTATTTATGGTTGGTGAAGCGGCTATGGAATGTGCTTTACCATTCGTTATGTCAATATTCGTAGATAAAATTGAATTGTTAAACGGATCAATACAATTCCAAGACTTATGGCCATACATTGTTATACTTATTGGTATGGCAATGATTTCTTTAATGTTTGGTATTCTTGGTGGAAGAACGGCTGCAATTGCATCAACAGGTTTAGCTAAGAATTTAAGGGGAGATTTATATCGTAAATTACAATCATTCTCATTTGAAAATATTGATAAATTCCAAAATTCTTCTCTTGTCACGCGTATGACTACAGATATTACTAATACCCAAGGCGCATTCCAAATGTGTATTCGTATTGTTGTGCGTGCCCCGTTAATGATGATATTCTCAATGATTATGGCTTTCGTTAGTGGCGGTTATATGGCATTTATATTTGTTGTAATTATGCCTCTTATCGCATTTGGCTTATTCCTTATTATTAAGAAGGCAATGCCAATATTCCAAAAAGTATTTAAACGTTACGATGCTTTAAATGAATCAGTACAAGAAAATGTTTCTGGTATTAGAGTTGTAAAATCATATGTTCGTGAAGATTTTGAACAAAAGAAATTTAATAAAGCAAGTGATGATATTACTGTTGAATTCGTAAAAGCTGAAAAGATATTAGCGTTTAATGGACCAATTATGAACTTTGCAATTCATGCTTCAAACATGCTAGTTTGTTCAATTGGTGCTTACTTAATTTATAAAAACAACATCGTTAATTTTGACCCTAACGATTACAAAGTATTATCTGTTGGTCAATTATCAGCGTTATTAACTTATGGCGTACAAATATTAATGTCATTAATGATGATTTCCTTTATCTTTGTTATGCTTGCTTTAGCACTTGAATGTGTTGATCGTATTGCGGAAGTATTAGAAGAAGAACCAACAATTAAAAATCCAGAAAATCCATTATATGAAGTTAAAGATGGTTCTGTTGTATTTAAAAATGTGAATTTTAAATATAAAAAAGAAGCACAAAAAAATACATTGTCTGATATTAATTTGAATATAAAAAGTGGACAATTCATTGGTATTATTGGTTCGACTGGATCAGGTAAGACTTCACTCGTAAATCTTATTTCTAGATTATATGATATTAGTGAAGGTGAATTATTAGTAGGTGGAGAAGATGTTAAAGCATATGACTTAGAAACTCTTCGTAATAATGTTGCTGTAGTATTACAAAAGAATGTCTTGTTCTCAGGTACAATTGAAGAAAACCTTCGTTGGGGTGACTTGAATGCTCCAATGGAAGAAATTATAAAAGCAAGCAAAATTGCGCAAGCTGATGATTTCGTGCAATCATTTCCTGATGGATATAACACACATATTGAGCAAGGTGGTACAAACGTATCAGGTGGACAAAAACAAAGATTATGTATTGCAAGAGCAATATTAAAACATCCTAAAATTTTAATCCTTGATGACTCAACTTCTGCGGTTGATACAAAAACCGATAAATTAATTCGTATTGGATTAAGAAATGAAATTCCTAATACAACAAAGATTGTTATTGCTCAAAGAATCTCTTCAATTGAAGACGCTGACCAAATCATTGTTCTTGATGATGGTAAAATTGATCAAATCGGTACTCATGAAGAATTATTAAAAACTAATAAAATTTATCAAGAAGTATACCACACACAAAATAGAACAGGGGGTAATGAATAATGGAACAAGTTATGAATAAGAAGCCAAAAGCTAAAAAAGGTACAATGGCTAGATTATTAAAAATGTTATTTAAACGTTATCCAGGTAAGTTGATATTCTCAATGATTTGCATTGTTATTGCTGCGATTAGTAACTTTACATCTTCAATATTTGTAAAGAATATTACTAATACTATTTCTATTAATTTAAAAAGTGGAACACCATTTAGTGAATTCTGGCCACAAATAGTTAGTATCTTAATTATCATGGCTATTTTCTATGCCGCAGGATTACTTGCCTCATTTGCTTGGAACTATACAATGGCTATAGTTACTCAAGAATTCCAAAATGATTTACGTAAAACGATGTTTGATCATATGGAAACATTACCAATCAAGTATTTTGATACCCACGCTCATGGCGATATCATGTCAATTTATACTAATGATACTGATACTATTCGTCAATTAATAAGCCAAGCATTACCAAGTGTATTCCAAACCGCTGTAACAGTTATCGCTTTACTTGCAATTATGTTATATAACTCATTATGGTTAACATTAATTGTTTTGCTTGGATCAATATTTATGTTTATTAATGCTAAAAGGATTGGCGGTAAATCCGCTAAATTCTTCGTTAAACAACAAAAAGCCTTAGGAACAGTTGAAGGATCAATTGAAGAGTCAATTAATGGATTAAAAGTTATTAAAGTATTTAGTCATGAACAAAAATCAACAGAAGACTTTGATAAATTAAATGAAGAATTATGTAAAGTATCCACAATTGGTAATATTAGTGGTAATATTGTTGGACCTATTATGGGAAATATCGGTAATATCTTGTATGCTTTATTAGGTGTTGCCGGTGCAGCTCTTATTGCTTTCCCAAATACATTCCCAAATTATAATATTTTCTTTAAAATAACTGCCCAAGATGAAATTATTGGTATCATTGTTCAATTCTTAATGATGTCAAGAATGTTTACTAATAACATTAACAACTTTGCTCAACAAATTACCTTTATTGTCATGGGTATGGCTGGTGCTTCACGTGTATTTGATTTAATTGATGAACCAAGTGAAGTAGATGATGGTTATGTTACTTTAGTCCATATTAAATATAATAAGGATGGCAGTTTTGAAGAAACTAACGAAAGAACTAGATACTATGCTTGGAAGCATCCTCATGGTGATGGAACAACTACATATACTGAATTAAAAGGTGATATTATCTTAGATCAAGTTGATTTTGGATATAATCCAGATAAAATTGTTCTTCATGATGTTTCTATTTACGCTCACCCAGGTCAAAAAATTGCGCTTGTTGGCGCAACTGGTGCTGGTAAAACTACAATTACAAACTTATTAAATCGTTTCTATGATATTGCTGATGGTAAAATTAGATATGATGGAATCAATATTAATAAAATCAAAAAAGATGACTTAAGAAAATCTTTAGGTATCGTATTACAAGAAACAAATTTATTCACTGGAACAGTTATGGATAATATTCGTTATGGACGATTAGATGCCACTGATGAAGAAGTTTATGAAGCGGCGAAAATCGCTAATGCATATGATTTCATTATGCGTTTACCACAAGGCTTTAATACAATGCTAAAAGGCGATGGCTCTAACTTATCGCAAGGTCAACGTCAATTATTATCTATTGCTCGTGCTGCAGTTGCGGACGCACCAGTTATGATTCTTGATGAAGCTACATCAAGTATTGATACTCGTACTGAAAAATTAGTACAAGCTGGTACTGATAAGTTAATGGAAGGTAGAACAGTATTCGTTATTGCTCACCGCTTATCAACTATTCAAAATGCTGATGCAATTATGGTTCTTGAACACGGACGTATTATTGAACGTGGAAGCCACGATGATTTAATTAAACAAAAAGGTAAATATTATCAATTATATACCGGAATGTTTGAATTAGAGTAAAATAATGCGAGGAGACTTAGTTGTCTCCTTTTTTTGACTAAAAATCATTTAAAATGGTATTATGATATTGATTGATAGGAGGACTATTTTTATGAATGATAAAATCTTAGATTGGGCAATGAAAATTAAAAGTATTTCACAAATTGGTTTAGCTTATGCTAAAGATCCTTATGATAAAGAAAGATATCAGCAATTAGAAGAATTGGCTACTCAAATGCTTGAAACAAAACTTGATATGGATAATGAAAAAATTGTTAAAGTATTTTGTAACGAGTCAGGATATAGAACTCCTAAAATTGATACTAGAGCGGCGATAATAAAAAATAATAAAATTCTATTAGTACATGAAAATAATGATACATGGTCTTTACC
>CALBGF010000062.1 GCA_937893635.1 uncultured Mollicutes bacterium
TTAGGGTGCTACCATAATTACGGAGGATAAAATTATGGAGTTATTACATAAAATAGATGAAGAAAAATTAGAACAAGCTAAAAATGGTCAAGGCTTTATCGCAGCCTTAGATCAATCAGGTGGTTCAACACCAAAAGCACTATTAGGATATGGGGTTGATGAATCTTTTTATACCGTTAATGGTGTAAAAGATGAAGGTAAGATGTTTGATTTAGTTCATGAAATGCGTACAAGAGTTATTAAATCACCAGAATTTAATGGCAAGAAAATAATGGGCGCAATATTGTTTGAACAAACAATGGAAAGAAAGATTGATGGACTTTACACAAGTGAATATTTATGGAATGTAAAACACGTTGTTCCTTTCTTAAAATGTGATAAAGGATTAGAAGAAGAACATAATGGTGTTTGCTTAATGAAAGATATCCCTAATCTTGATGAAACATTAGAAAAAGCGGTCAAACATGGTGTATTTGGCACAAAAATGCGTAGTGTTATTAATCACTATAATGAAGAAGGTATTAAAGCAATCGTTGATCAACAATTTAAAGTTGGACTTCAAATTGCCCGTCATGGATTAGTACCTATCTTAGAACCAGAAAGCACAATTACAAGTGAAGATAGAGAAAAGAGTGAACAATTACTTCATGA
Organism: uncultured Mollicutes bacterium; assembly: GCA_937893635.1. The sequence continues at coordinate 652 of CALBGF010000062.1, forward strand.
TTTATTTATAGAACACTTAAATAAACTTGATGATAATGTCAAAATCATGATTAAAGTTTCTATCCCAGTAAATCCACATTTATATGATGATATTATTACTAATCCACATGTTGTTCGTGTAGTGGCATTATCTGGTGGATATAGTCAAGAAGTAGCTAATGAAAAATTAAAACATATTAAAGGATTAATTGCTAGCTTCTCTAGAGCCCTATTAGAAAACTTAAAATATCAACAATCCGAAGAAGAATTTAATAAAACAATTGGTAAATCAATTGATAATATTTATTCCGCTAGTGTGGATAAAGTATTATAAAATGTAAAATAATTATTGTAAAATGCTATTAATGTATTGTCGTTAATAGCATTTTACATTTTAAATAAATCACTGTGGGTGCCTGTCCTAACTAATATTAAAATAGAATCTCCGTAATTAATATAATATATTAGTAGCCAATTTGGGAGAATATGACATTCTCTATGATGTTTCCATTCTCCATTTAAAATATGATCATTGTTTTTAACATCTAACATAAATCCATTTGAAATATTGAAAATAATAGTATCTAATAGATTTATATTAAGATTTCTTTTAATAGCAAGATCATAATCTTTTTTAAACTGTGATGTGTACTTTATTTTGTATTTTGTCACTTTTTAAGTTCATTAAATAAGTCTTCAGTATTATTAAAACATTTAACTGAGGAGTCATTAGAAATTCTTTCTGCCTCTTTAATCGCGGCTATTGTTTCTTTGTTGGGTTGTTCTTTATTAATCATAAAAGGTATACCTCCTTCACGAATTGATTGACGAATAAAAACATTAAAAGCAGTAGAAATGTTCATTCCTAATTCAGAAAATAATGTTTCTGCTTGCTTTTTTAATTCCTTATCAATCCTAATAGTGATATTAGTAGTAGAATTTTTCATAAAATCACCTCATTTACATTTTATGTGCATTGCACATAAAATGCAATACATTAATTTAGATAACACTCTTCCACACATTAATAATATAGTAATAAAAATATTGGTTTTCGTTTATGTGTTTGTAATTTTTATTTTAACTAGCGCTTTTTGATATTATTTTATATTATTAATGTATGGATTTCTGGAGGAAAACTTATGATAATTTGTACTGGTGAAATACTTGTAGATATGGTTGGAAGAATGAATAATGGTATATTACAATACGATCGACATGCCGGTGGAGCGCCATTTAATGTTTGTTCGGCAATTGCAAAATTTGGTGGAGAATCCATATTTTATGGGACAGTAGGAAATGATTTAATGGGTGGCTTTCTTATAGATTTTGCTAATAAACAAAATATTAAAGCAGCGTATCTTAATATATCTCTTAATCGCAACACTACTTTAGCGTTTGTGGATATAGATGAAAATGGTGAAAGAAATTTTTGCTTTTATAGAAAACATACCGCTGATTATGATTTAAAACCGATAAGACAAATAGACTTAAAAAATGCTAATATTGTTCATTTTGGAAGTTTAATGTTATCAGAAGAAGAAGGATTTGAATATGCATTAAACGAAATAAAACGAGTTAGAAGTTTAGGAAAATACATCAGTTTTGATGTTAATTTTAGAATGGATATTTTTAAAAATGAAGAAGAAGCACTTGATAGATATAAAACCATATTAAAATATGTGGATATTGTTAAATTTTCTGAAGATGAAGTAAATATATTTGGTAAAAAATATGTGAAAAATTTATCTCAAAAAGCATTAGTTTGTGTATCTTTAGGTAATAAAGGTAGCAAATATATTTATAAAGGGTTAACAAATAAAATACCTTCAATAAAAGTGAAACCTATTGATACAACTGGTGCAGGAGATGCTTTTTTTGCAGCAATATTAATGAATTTAGATGGTATTAATAGTAATGAATGGAATAAAGAATTGTTAGATAAGATATTTAAGTTTGCTAATATTGCTGGAGCGTTAACAACATTAAAAGTTGGAGCGATTGATGGCTTACCTAGTAATGAAGAAATAAAAAAATATTATTAAGCAACCGCTAAAGGACTAGATGTTGATTCATTGATTAATAGTGCTAAAACAAAAGATGTGTTTGTTTGGTGGGTACCAGCATTAGTAATTGTTAATGTTGTTGCTTTATTAGGCGCAGTAGATTGGTGTATTAGAATCTTCTTTCCTGAAGTATATAATAAAAAAGAAAAAAAGTTAAAAGAATGATATAATTTTATGGGTCACTTCGTTATGGGGGTGACTTTTTTTTTAGAAAAAGCTCCGTGAAAAAGGTGCAAATTATGGATAATAAAAACCTGCAAAAAGGTGCAAATTATGTAATTTATTTTGCATATAAAACAAACTAATATAGTTAATAATAATTATAAAAAAATTCTTATTGATTTACTCGGTCATAAAACTATATAATTTAATTAGCAAAGACCAATTAAACGCTAGGAGGGTATGCTTATGACTTATATTGAAACTAATACAGTTGAATTAAAAGAAATTTTTATAGATGATATCAAAAAAGAAATATTAGCTTTTTTAAATACAGATGGTGGGACAATATATGTTGGTGTAAAAGATAATGGAGAAGTTGTTCCTTTTACTGATAGAAAAGAAAAAGATATAATTGATGGCAAAATTTCAAATTGGATTAGTGATGCATTTTATCCAAATACATCAGGTCTTATAAAATACTATTTTAATGATAATAATGTTTTTGTAATTGAAGTAAACCAAGGCTTAGAAAAACCATATTATTTAAAAGAAAAAGGCCCTAAACCAAGCGGTACATTTAAACGCATTGGAACTACAACTAGAATGGCTACAGAAAGTGAAATCCTTCTTATGCTTTTAGATTCTAGAAAATATAGTTATGAAGAAGATGTATCTGATGAACAGGAATTAACTTTTCATTATTTTAATGAAGTTTGTGATGAAAATAACATAACACATGAAGAAAGAAATATGCGTTCATTAAGAATGATTAATAAAGATGGACAATATACTAATCTTGCATTAATGATGTCTGATCAGTCTCCAATTGTAGTAAAATTTGCTAAATATGATAAGAATCTTAATTTTACAACAAAAAAAGAATATAAAGGTTCTCTTTTAAAAGTATTAAATAATGTTCTTGAAAATGCTGCTAATTACAATGATATATCAGCAATTATTACAAAAGACTCATGGAAAAGAATTGAAACTATATCTTATCCTGGAGCATCATTAAGAGAAGGAATTTTAAATGCCTTTTGCCATAGTAACTATTTCATTCGCTCTAATATAAAAGTAGAATTTTATAATAATAAAGCAAAAATTACTAATCCAGGTGGAATTTATCAAGCAACACTTAAACAAATTATGGATGGAGTGCAAACATATAGAAATCCAGGACTAGTAAATATTTTAAATAAATTACATTATATTGAAAATTTTGGAACAGGAATTCCAAGAATTATAGAAGCATATGCAAATTCAAATGAAAAGCCAGTATTTGATCCAAGTGATAACTTCTTTATTTTAACATTGCCTAATTTAAATTATATTGACCCAATAAATGACCAAGTAAAAGTTGGTCTAATTAAAGATGATAAACTAGGAGATGTTGAAATTGCACTTTTGAGAATAATAAGTTTAAATCCTGGCCTCAATGCAGTAAAACTATTAAATAAAGCTAAACAAAATTATTCTGATATAACGATTGATACAATAAGAAATGTTATAAAAAGAAAACTCGTTGACTATATTGAATTTAAAGGAGCACCAAAAACTGGCGGATATTATATTAAAAGTAAAGAAAAATATTAATTTTGCCGAATAAATTACTGTTAATTTGTATTCGAATAGTTTCTTTTGACTCTCAAATAAACAACAAGTCTAAAACTTTTTAAATAAATTTGATTTTTAAAATTTAAAAAGTTTTAGAAAAATTTTAACGCATGAATTAATGACCAAGTAAATGACCAAGTAAATGACCAAGTAAATGACCAAGTAAATGACCAAGTAAATGACC
>CALBGF010000063.1 GCA_937893635.1 uncultured Mollicutes bacterium
GTTGTAACTCAATAATCAACTCAAGGAGAATATTATGATTGATAAAAATGAAATTAAAGATCCCAAAAAAAGAATTTTGATGGCATGTGTCAAGATGTTTATTGAAAAAGGGTTTAAAAAGACAACGATGCTTGATATTATCAAAGAAGCTAATGTTTCTTCTGGAACATTCCAAAATATTTATCATACTAAGGATGGTGTTTTACTAGAATTAGTTAAATTTATGTTTTCAAGCCAATTTAATATTGCTAGTAGTGTTTTTAACGATAATATGTCACTAGCGAGTATGTACGCTATCGAGACATCAATTCAATTAGCAATCGTGGAACAAAATGAAAATTTAAGAGAAATATATGTTGAAGCATATACTAATCCAATAATTTGTGAGTATATCCATGTTAAAACTACTATTGAATTAGAAAAAATATTTAAAAAATATAATCCAACATTTACTAGTAGTGATTTTTATGAAAGAGAAATAGGCACTGCAGGATTAATGCGTGCTTATATGGGTAAAACTTGTGATTATTATTTTTCTTTAATTAAAAAAATTGAATGTTTCTTAAAAATGGCTTTTGATGTTTATCATGTACCCTTAGATGAACAAAATAAAGCTTTAGAAATCGTTAAAGCAATTGATTTAGTAGAAGTTGCTAATAATGCGATGAAGAAATTATTTAATCAATTAGAAATAGCTTTTGAATTTAAGTTTGATAATTAATAATGAGGAGGAAACTTATGAACTTAAAGAAATTATGTGGACTAGCATTTATACTTTTATTAATGCCTATTACAGGATGTGATAATCACGTCTATAGCGATGAAGAAAATTTTTCCGATTGGATTAAAGGAAGAGATTATGCATTAAAGTTTGATGTTACAAAAGATAAATACACCGCTAATGTGATTTCAGATAGTTATACTAACGATGTTTTAGATTATAAAGATACTTGTGTAGAAGCAAAAGATGGGGAAAAGTATTATAGCAATATTGAGAATTATGCTTTAGATGAAGATACTAATAAATTAGAATTAGATATTAAAAGTTTAATAGTTATCAAAGAAGAAGATGATAAAGGAACAATAAGAAACAAGTTTTATAGAGAATTATTTGAAAATGAAGAAAACTCAAAAGAAGGTTATTATGTCGCGCCATATTATGCGGATTATTTCTCTGAGTATGCACCTAATAATGACAATTTTGAAGATTATCTTATAAGCGGAAATACTATTGATGAATTTAATACTAATTTTAATAGTTACTATTTAGAAGAAAATAAAATAACTATTGATTCTATTACTTTTAATCGCAATAAAGATAAATCTATTTCTTTACTTGTTAAAGGAAATAGAGACTTTGTTTCTGAATTTATTGAAGATGAAGATTACACTAATACGAACATTACATATGATTTTGAAGTAAAGGTGAAAAATGGAAAAATCATCGAAATAATTAATGGATCTAAAGAAAAAGAAATTTATAAAGATGAAAATAAAAATGTTACTTATGATTCAAAGACAACTATAACTTTTGATTATAATTTTGATGATAAATACTATAATCAACTTTCGATTGAAACTGATACAACCATAAATACGTATTATGGTAGTGTAAGTTTTAATATCTTAGGTTATGACTTTAGATATCTAGATGATGAAACTACTTTATTTGGTGAAGAATATACTAGTGAACAAGCAATAGAGTTTTTGTTAAGCAAATATACTTTCTTTATTGGTAAAGGCGAAGAAAAATTTGACGCATCTTATTTCTCTTTATATTTAGATAAAGATTTTACTCAGCCTTTTACTAAAGTAGATGAAATGTCTGATTCTATGACTTTATATGTTAAATTTAATATTCCTAGTGATAAAGCAATCGTGGCTTATGTATTTGTTAATGAAAAAAGTGAAGAAAAACATCCAGTCTTAAAAATTATGTATTTAGAAGATGTTGGTAATACATATGATGCTTCTAAATCATTTGAAGGATATAAAATACTTTCAATTGATGGCGTTGAAGTAAGTGAGGGCGAAGAAACAAATTTTAAGATAACAGAAAACAAAGTTTATATCATTGTTTGTGATTCCAATGGCGTAATGATGTGATTTTAGACAATTAGTCAAAAATGTCTAAAAATATAGATAGAGTTAAGAAAATATATTAAAAAAACATTAAAAAAAATTATATGTAAAAATATTAGACAACCTATTATTTTTGCATATTTTTTTATTCTTTATTTTGCCTAATATATTGTTGTAAGCGAATAAGGAGGAAAAAATTATGTATTATTCAGCAGGAACTTATGAAGCATTTGCTCACCCAGAAAAACCAGAAGGAGTAGACAAAAAATCAGCCTATATCATTGGTACAGGCTTAGCAGGTTTATCTGCCGCCTTCTATTTGGTTAGAGATGGACAAATGAAAGGTGAACACATTCACCTATTAGAAAAATTAGAATTAGCAGGAGGATCTTGTGATGGAAGAAAGGATATCACGAAAGGATTCTATATGCGTGGTGGTCGTGAAATGGATAACCACTTTGAATGTATGTGGGATATGTTTAGAGATGTTCCATCAATTGAAACACCTAATATCTCAGTATTAGATGAGTATTATTGGTTAAATAAACACGATCCAAACTATTCTTTATGCCGTGCATCAATTAATTGTGGCCAAGATGCCCATACTGATAAAATGTTTAAATTAGATAAGGATTCAGCCTTAGCTTTAACAAAATTATTTATTACTCCAGAAAAAGATCTTGAAGATAAGAAAATTTCTGAGATTTTACCAGCATCATTCTTTGAAACTAACTTCTGGTTATATTGGCAAACAATGTTTGCATTCCAAAAATGGTGTTCAGCTCTAGAAATGAAACGTTATTTATGCCGTTATGTTCACCATATTGATGGCTTACCAGATTTCTCAGCTTTAAGATTTACTAAATACAATCAATTTGAATCAATGATTTTACCTCTTGTCAAATATTTAACAAGTCATGGTGTTAAAATCGAATATGGCGTTGATGTTAAAAATGTAATCATTGATACAATTGGTGATAAGAAAGTAGCAAAACAAATTGTATATATTAAAGATAACAAAGAACAAACAATCGATTTAGTTGAAGATGACTTAGTATTCATTACTAATGGTTGTTGCACTGATACATCTTGCTATGGTGATCAAAATCATGCACCAGATTTAAGTAATATTAAAGATGGCGTTGGTGAATCTTGGGATTTATGGCGTAATATTGCAAAACAAGCAACGCACGGAGAATTTGGTAATCCATTAGCGTTCTGTAATGACACAAATGCCACAAACTGGATGAGTGCCACAATCGCAACAAGTGATGAAGATATTATTAAACATATTATGAACATTTGTAAACGTGACCCTCGTGAAGGAAAAGTAACTACAGGTGGTATTGTTACCGTTAAAGATTCTACTGAAAACTGGTATTTATCTTGGACTATTAATCGCCAACCTCAATTCAAATCACAAGATAAGAATATGGTATTAGTATGGTTATATTCTTTAAATACTAATAAAGAAGGTAACTATGTTAAAAAAGCAATGAGAGATTGTAAAGGTTATGAAGTAGCAGAAGAATGGTTATATCATATTGGTGTATCCAAAGATAAAATTGAAGAATACGCTAAAAATAGATGTAATACTACAACATGTTTCATGCCTTACATTAACGCTTTCTTCCAACCAAGAAAATGGTCTGATCGTCCATTAGTAGTACCTCATGGATCAGTAAACTTTGCTTTCCTTGGTCAATTTGCTGAAACTCCACGTGATACAATATTCACAACTGAATATTCAATCCGTACCGGTATGGAAGCTGTATATACTTTACTTGATATTGACCGTGCTGTCCCAGAAGTTTGGGGAAGTGCCTATGATGTTCGTGAATTATTAAAAGCAGCATACTATGGCTTAGACAAGAAATCAATTGAAGATGTACACTTAACTTTCAAAGAAAAACAATTATTAAAACTTGTAAAAAAGAAAGTTAAAGGAACAGACATTGAAATCCTTCTTAAAGATAGCGGTTTATTAAAGTAAAATCATTAACGCATTAGATAATCTCTAGTGCGTTTTTTTTACAAACTCTTAATAATTTAT
>CALBGF010000064.1 GCA_937893635.1 uncultured Mollicutes bacterium
AAGTGTATTAAATATGATTCATGACATGAATAAAAACCATATGAAGTTAGTTTTTTCTTATATACCTTTATTGATTCCCAAATACAATATACTTTATTTTTAGTATAAATATATAATTGGTGCCCCATTGATTCAAAATAATAAATATCTTTTAGATTTATCGATATTTTGTTATAACCGTATGTTATTGTAATTATATCGGCTATTTCTTTTGATAGTGCTTTTAAAATTCTTTGAATATGCAGTCTAAAATTTTCATAACTATTATTTTTGATTATAAAGTCAAAAGCATTCACAGAATATCCATCAATTGCATATTGCGCATAATTTGTCAAAAAGCATATTATACCTTGGTAACCACGCTCTCTAATTTCTTTTGCCACATCGATTCCATTTTTATAAGGCATGTTAATATCTAAAAATAAAATATCATAATCCATAGCATTTTCTAAAAAATCAATTTCATTCAGAAAAGAAGAAATACAAAAAGACACTCCCTCTTCATTTTGATATTTGATTAAATAAGAAGAGATAGTTTGTATTGCTTCTATATCATTGTCTACAATTGTTACATTTATCATAAGTGCATTATATAACATAATAGAGACGTATATCAACATACGTCTCTATCATCTTTATTTATTTTGTTTCGAATATGTTAGCTATTAGATTGATTATGAATTGGAGAACTACAAATACTAAAATTAATATAAATTGTGTAGATAAATTTGTGACATCAATTCCAACAAAGGCATCAACCATATAATCAAAAGTTGAAGAAATAAACAAAACTATTGAAAGCAAGGATAAAATGAATAAAATATTTTGCATAATAGTATATTTATTTGTGATGATAGCAAAAATAGAACACAAGGTCATAAGTATAATTATGACAAATAGAATCCAACTCATTTCGGTAGTTTTAGCATAGCAAATTGGATAAACAATTGTTAATATCAAAGCTAATAAGCAGGCACAAATAGTTAGATAATTGCCAATTTTAAGATTTTTTATTTTAGATAGCATTGTTTTTTACCTCTCTTTTATTGTTTCTTTTGCTTTTACCTACTAAAAATCCACCAAGTGTTATAAGTGAAGCAAGTCCAACTACGTCGACTATTATTAATGTTTTTTTCCAAGGCGGAGTAACTTTAACAACTTTTGTATTAGCGCCTATATAATTCATAACATTACTATTTGCAACATTATAAAGAATATTATGGCAAGCTCTACGTAAATCCCATTGTGCTTGTGCACTAGTTTCATAGTTTTCGTAATCATATGTACCTTTAGTAGCATGATATAAATCCAAGCCATTATGTATAGCTATTTTAGCAGCAAAATCTGGAGCATCACTTGTGGTATGGTCAGTAACTACATGACCAACAAATCCCCATTCACCACGTAAAACATTTGTTAAAGCCCTTTTATGACATCCGTTCCAAATAGCGCCAATTCTATTTTTGCCTGTCATAATGCCTCTTGCATCACCATCACGTACTGCAATTTCAAATGTTCTAAAGTATATTTCGCGAATTGATTGTTCTGTGGCAAAAGTTGCAGCACAATCTCTATTTAATTCTTGATCGTTTAACGCAAAGTGTTTTGTGTAAGCATAAACACCATATTTATTTAATTCCTTTGTCATAGCGGCAGCGAATATTCCTGATTGGAAACTATCTTCTGAAAAATATTCAAAGTTACGGCCACTAAAAGGGGTACGGTGTTGGTTAACACTTGGTGCATAAACACCAGGTATTTTTGATAACAAAGCATCATTTCCATAAAATCTGCCCAATTGTTGTTCTAATTCAATGTTCCAAGTGGAAGCCATAACTGTTGGTATTGGATATCCAAAGCAGCCAACGCCACCAATAAGTGTAGATGCAACACCTGCTGGACCATCTTTTTCAAATGTAGTAGGTTTTTGAATTGACTTAATATACTCGGTGGCAAAGCCTCCAGATGAAACAAGCAAATTCATTTCGCTTGGTGTCATTTGATCAAGCAACAAATCCCAGTAAGGGGAATCGTAGGAAGCACCAATTAAAGAAGCTAATGTTAGTCCATTTTGTGCACCGGTTGTTGGCTTTTCTAATTCTTTATCTTCAACAATAACTTCTGGAGCTAAGGCTTCTATTAATTTCGTACTTGCTTCAATTTTATGACTTGAACCACCTAAAGGTGCAGGATAAGTTCCTTCCCAATTAGAACGTGTTAAATATGTGAAACTGCTATCAAAGTATGTATAAGGTGCATCATCGAATTCATTGGTGATGTTTTCGCCATTTTCTCCAATTGAATATGTTTTTGCATCAAATTCTTTTTGAGTGTAAGTTTTAACAAGTGATGAAACTCCATCATAACTCATTCCATCATCAATTTTATATCCTTTAGCAGTTAGAATATTATTAGTTGCGGCATGAGCATCTCTAGCGGCAGTAAACATATAGTCACCTTTATCAACAACATATGTTTTTTCACCATAAGCATCATAAGTTCTCATGTATTCCTTTGGTACTGAAATTGTTACAGTATCACTATTGCCAGGTTTTATTATTTGTGTTTTTGCAAAACCAACCAGTTCTACTGCACTTTTTTCAATTTTATTATCAATATCATATTGAGTATATGGACTTGACATATACAGTTCCACTGCTTCTTTTCCATCAACATTACCAGTATTAGTAACTTTTATCTTGAAAATAAAGTTGTCTTTTTCCTCTATCATTTGCATATTAGAATAATCGAATGTTGTGTAAGATAATCCATATCCAAATGGGAATGTTACAGTTGAATCATAATCAAAATTTCCAGCGTTTCCAACTCCCATAACTTTATCAGCATAGCGTGTTTCAAAATATTTGTAGCCAATATAAATGTTTTCTGCATAATTATAATAATATTTACGATATTTGTCGCTAACATTACTGAATTCAAAGTTTCCAAAATTTTGCATTGATGGATGTGCGAAATTATCATAACAATAAGTATCAACTAATTTGCCAGATGGATTATATGTACCATCTAAAAGTTTTGGTATGGCGCGTAATCCTTGTTCTCCACCAGCTCCTACCCATAAAACAGTTACATTTCTCTCTAGTAATGGTCCACATTCCATAGGATTCATTGTATTTAATATAACAACGACTTTTTCTCTTCCAAAATTTTTAATTGCTGAATCTAATAAATCTAATTCGTTTTTTGAAAATTGAAGCATGTTTTTTGTTGCATCTTCTTTAGTTGCTAATTGAACATCGCTTCCTTCTTGACCTAATCTACCAAAAATGACGATTGCGGCATCATTATATTGTTTATAGGAATCAATTTGTATGCTTGTATAAGCAGATTGAGGAGCTTCTCCAACAACATTCTTGCCTGAATTTCTAGTTGTTTTGCCTTCTTCTTCATAAAAGTCTAACATCACTGGATTAAGTTCAAACCCTTGTGTTTCAAATACTGATTGAAGACTAGGTTTTTTTGATGCATCGATAGCAGCTGAGCCACCTCCGCCAGCATAGAATGCACTATCAGCAGAACCAGAACCAAGAAGCGTTACTTTTTTGCTTCCTTTTAAAGGTAAATTTGTATTGTTTAGCAAAACACTTCCTTCTGCTTGACATTGTTCGGCAAACAACGTTTCATCTTCTTGAAGTTTTTTCATATCAGAGTAATCAGCTTTAAAATATTCTTTACCTTCTTCATCTTTTGTTTGAACTAATTTTGTGTCTTCTTGATTAAAATATTGAGTTATTAAACTGGAGTTTTGATATGCTTTCACACTGCCAAAAGTTCCTAATGCAATTAATGTTACGATAGCTTCTACTCCCAAAATAGTTAATCCGTTATTTTTTAATTTCATAAATACTCCTAATCATCGACTGTGTAAGTAACGTGGCGAACTTGTAATCCTTTAGAATACGCCTCATAATACAAGTCATAAGTTTTTGTTTTTTCGTCATATGTTGTTTTAAAATCAAACCAAACTTTTTCATTATTTTCATTGTAATAAAAAGCTTTATTTGTAAATTGTGGAAATCCTTCTGATAATGGTAGATTTTCACGATGACTAGCAATAGTAGGATCATTTCCACCTAATACTGTCCAATCATATCGATAATATTGAACACCATCAATATTCGTAATATAATTTGCAGGATAATGACTCTCTTCGTTTTCAAACTCGAACGAATATGTATTTGTTGCTGTGTCATATTTATATGTGCCTAAGCGATTAGGGACACCAGATTTATCGGTAATAGATACACAAGTACCATCTTCAAAACAAGATAATATACAATCATGTCTATTTGTACCATTCCACCCATATCCAGTAAATGTTGGTGGTAGTGGTGGTAGCCCTTCCCCATCATAATAGTTTGCAAAATTTTCATCTTTGTAGTTTAAAGTAATTTTGTTTCTTCCTTGTCCGCCTCCAAGATTTAATTTGTATTTGATAGTAAATGTTTTAGTATTAATATCATAGCGAGAATAAGCAAAACTATTATCTGTATCATCAAAATACACTTTATAGCCCTTATTTTCTACTAGCACCCAATGTCCAGTTAATTCAAGAGCAGGCATTTCTTTGACTTTCAATAACAATGTTTTATCCTTATCTTTATTTCCTACAAGAGTTACATGATAGTCTACGTTATCTGAGAACACACCGCCTCCTTCAAAATAAAACTCATAGTTTGATGAATTTGGCTTATCATTAGTTCCACATGATGCAACTAAAAAACTAGATATAAAAACCAACCCCATCTTTAACGCTTTTGACGTCTTAGTTTTTTTCATTTTTATTCCTCCTTGTAATTGTATATTGATTATATACGCCAAAATGTAAACGCTTTCTTAGAAATTTCATATTAGGTATGTTTTTATTTCACAATTTGCAATTAATTAGCTAATAGTTTATTAAAGTGAACACCGTATCATAAAAGCAAATAAAAAATCGGCAAAATTTATGACATCTCGCTTTTTTTGCCGAAAAATTATAGTGATATTCTTTTTTTATAACAAATAGTAAATGCTAATTATTTACTATTGTTTTTTATAAAATTATTAATTTCAATTTCTAATTGTTTAAATACATTAGCAATTAAATATCCATCCGCAATAGCGTGATTTAAACGTACACTAATAGGCATTAGTAATTTTCCATTTTCTTCACGAAATCTTCCCCAGTTTACAATTGGATTAAAAAACAAATATCCATCAGGTAATTCAATATTAAAAGAATCATAGCTTAACCAAGATAAATAAGAAGCATCAAACCAGTTTGGATGATTTTCCATATCTAAGCCATATTCTCTAGTTTTCTTAGCATTTTCAATATCTTTTTTAGCATTTTCATAGAAAATATGATAATCTTCACTATAATTAGTATAAACAGGAGTGCATGTTTCTGTATCTTCATGAAAAATATATTGTGTTGGATTAATAACATCATAACATCTTAATTCATCGCTTTTCCAATCGTAAACCATTTTGTAATCATCACGCGAATTAAGTACTTTAGATAAAATATAAAGAAAATTAATATAGAATTTTGTATTTGTGTTTTTAGAAAAATCAAAAAGACTAGTGACATCAATTCTTGCTGTCATTGACATTGAACATTTAGCACCTTTGGTAAAATGATCATAAACGCCTTTTCGATAATAATTCTCTTTGTTTATTATTTTATAACTCATAACTTTCACCTACTTTTAAAATAATTGCCCAGGTAATTTTAATTTTTCTTTTTTAGGAAATGATTCATCAAATTTAAAAGCATCTTCTTCATTAATTAAATATGCTTCTGGAGTAAAATATTCTCCTTTAATATTTTCTAAAAAGTTTTCTTTTAATTCAAGACATAAGAAAAAAGAAGAATCATCTTCATCACTTAATCCATGATATTTGATATTATATGTAGAAGCATAATTAAATCCGGATTTTTCGTAAAATCTAATATTTCCTTCTAAAAATATTACGCCATATCCTAATTCACATGCTTTATTTATCGAATAATCTAATAATATTTTTCCATAGCCTTTTTTTTTATATTCATTAGCAATACAAATTGGACCTAATGTTAATATTGTTACATCTTCATCATCTTTGTTTTTTATAGAAGATTTCACAAAAGCAACTTGACCAATAATTTTATTATCTAATTCCATAACAAAATCAAGTTCTTTAACAAAATTAACGCTTTTTCTTAGTTCATGAAGTAAGAAATGTTCAATGCATCCTGGACGATAAACATTCCAAAAGCTTTCACGAACAAGATTTTCAACATATTTATAATCTGATTCTTTTTCCAAACGAATTTTAATATTATTTTGCATGGCTTTTCTCCTTAAATTGATTGAATAAACACATTCCTAAAAATGCATTAAATATAGTTACGGCAAATACAGAAAATCTTTCAAATACACCAAATATTGATTTAGGAGCAACATTAGTTCCGATTGCACCTATAAACATAAAGGTAAGTGCAATTAAAGCAACAATTGAGATGTATTTATGATCGTTATTACGGAATCCGCTAATAATGATAATAAGTAGAGAAACAATTGATAATAAAACGACTGCGACAGTAATAACATATATATGCATTATATCTTGAAATGAGTTTGGATTACCGCTTGTAGAAAGTGGAAACATCGTATAACCGATATTAGAGATATAATTCATAATGCAAAATAAATATATACCAATACGCATTGGTTTTGTTAGTTTATCTTTAATATAGATAACTACTAAAGTAATGGATACTATTCCACATATTCCATATAAAGAAGATAATTGATTCCATAACATTAATGATGGTGCATCACTAGCACTTAAGTCACTTACAGCTTGTGTTAACCAGTTATAACCTGGATAAGCAAGTGGCGCGAATATAACTGCGGCACTATAAGAAATAAGTGATATTATTCCTAATAAGCCTAAGTAATTAATTAAAGTTCTTTTCATTTTATTTCACCTCGAATTGATTAGAAAACCAATCAATAAATTTAATTAAATTGTCACTTTTTTCTTCTTTAGCGGTATTTAAATCTAAATTATAGTCCATAAAAGCATGAACCGTCATAGCAAAAGATGTGGCAACGACATCAATGTTTTCTATATTTAATTTTTTATGTACTTGTAAAGCATAAAAAAGATTTTTTGTGGCATTAACCATACGATTTGTTTCTTCAATAAGAATTTTCGCCGCTAAAGGGTTAAAAGTACGTTCGGCATAAATAATTTTATAAAACTTAAGCATATTTTCTTGCATATTCATATTATTGTAATTATTTATTGTTAACATAAGAATTTCTTTTAAAGATTTTCCTTCAATTAATCTAGCATAATCAATTTCACCTATTGATAAACTAGATTTGGCCTCGCTTCTTAAGTATTGATAAGTAGCTTCAATGATTTCATCTTTAGATTTGAAATGATTGTATAAAGACGGCTTTTT
>CALBGF010000065.1 GCA_937893635.1 uncultured Mollicutes bacterium
TCGTGCCTAACTTATTTGTCTAAATATTGAAATTATGTTAAAATACTTCTAGGAGAGTTAAATAATTATGAACTATAACAAATTAATTGATCATACGATTTTAAAACCTGATGCTTCAATTGAAGACATCAAAAGAATTTGTAAAGAAGCAAAAGAATACAACTTTATGAGTGTATGTGTAAATCCTGCTTTTATTGATTTATGCAAAAACGAATTAAAAGGTAGTGATGTCAAAGTTTGTACTGTTATTGGTTTTCCATTAGGAGCGACATTACCACAAGCTAAGGCACTTGAAACTCGTGAAGCAGTATTTGAAGGCGCTGATGAAATTGATATGGTAATAAATGTTACCATGTTAAAAGTTCATGAAGATGATTATGTTTATAACGAAATTGAAAAAGTGCGTAGATCTTGTATGGGCAAAGTTTTAAAAGTAATTATTGAAACTTGTTTATTGACTGATGAAGAAAAAGTTCGTGCTTGCTTATTGGCTAAAAAAGCGGGAGCGGATTTTGTTAAAACATCAACTGGTTTTTCAACTGGTGGTGCAACTGTTCACGATATTGAACTTATGCGTAAGACAGTTGGTCCAAATATGGGAGTTAAAGCTTCTGGCGGCATTAGAACTCACGAAGATTTAGTAAAAATGGTCGAAGCTGGTGCAACGAGAATCGGAACTTCATCTGGACCTAAAATTATTTAATTACTTACTTATAAACTTCACTTAAAAAGGTGAAGTTTTATTATTTAATTAACCGAAATTTTGATAGATTTCAATCATTTGTAAATTGATAAAAAAATTATTGCATTTGACAAGCAATATGCTATAATTACTATGTTGTTTAGCCATCCGGCTTCAGAAGGAGGGAAAAAAATGCCAAAGACAATTGTACGCGATAATGAATCATTAGATGAAGCACTTCGCCGTTTTAAAAGACAAGTAAACAAGGCTGGTACTCTCGCTGAAGCTCGTAAACGCGAATTCTACTTAAAACCTGGAATTAAACGCAAACTCAAATCTGAGCAAGCTCGTCGCAAATCTTATTAATTAAATTGCACTATCTATTCGGTAGTGCTTTTTTTGTTATTTATGACTTGTTTTATTCATATATTGAATTGGTGATAAAATGATAGTAATTGATAAAAATGAAATTAAAATTATTAACTATGAACGGCTTATATCAATAGATGAAAAAGAACTAATCTTAATAATGAAAAAGACATTTGTTTATATTTATGGTCGTAATTTATTAATTAATTATTATGATAAATATGAATTAAGGATTAAAGGCATAATTGAAAAGGTTGAATATAAGTATGAATGAACGCACGGAGATTATTATTCATTATTATGATTCTATTTCTTTATTAGATCAAATTAGATTAGCTAATATTCCTGTTTATAAATTTAAAATTTTAGGTGATGATGATTATTTATTAACTATTGATTTATATAATGAAAAACGCATTAAAAAAGTAATAAAAGAAGTTGAAGTAGTTAAGCATTATGGACTATTAGGGCGCATTAAAAGACTATTTACTACTAAAATAACACTTATTTCTTTGTTAATATCGATGATTTTCTTTTTTGATATTACGAACCGAGTTTCTGATGTAAAAGTGGTTGGTACCAATCATACTCTTTCATCACGTATATTAGATTACAGTTCAGAATTAGGATTAAAAGAATATATCCGTTTACCAAAATATGAAAAATTATTAGAAGTAGAAACATCATTAAAAAATCAATTTGTTTCTTCTATTGATTTTTTAGAAGTGCGTTTAAAAGGAACAATTATTACCATTAAATATCAAACAAGGAAAGATACTATTACTGTACCAGAAAAAGAAGGATCAAAGTACGCTAGCAAAAATGGAATAATATCTCATTTTGTTCTTAGTAGTGGGCAAAAAATGGTGGAAGAAAATCAATATGTTACTGCTGGCACTTTATTAGTATCTGATACCATAACAGATACAAATGGAAATGAAATTAAAATAGGAGCATATGGACAAGTATATGCTAAAACTTGGACTATCATTGAAGTTAAAGGGCAAAAAATTAATGATAAAAGTGAAGCGTTTTTATGTGCTTTACAAAAATCCAAAGAACTAATGTGTAAAGGATTTTATTTAGAAGAAAAGATTCTAGAAGAAAAAATATTAAAATTTGACTATAAAAATGGCGATTATTTCTTAAAAATTCACTTTACTTGCTTAGAAGATATCGGAAATTGAAAATTCTCTCTTTATATATATAATGAGGTGAAATTTTTATGAAGTATTATTGTTTACAAGAAAGTAGTAGTGATTGTGGCTTTTGTGTTTTAAAAGTAATGTTAGCGAATCTTAATAAAGACGCTAATTACTTGGACTTAAAAAACCAAAAGCAAGGACCGTATTCAATGTTAGATATTAAAAAGCTAGCATTAGAATACAAACTTGAATTAGAGGGATATAAGGTAGATGATTTATCTTTATTAAGTACATTTACTTTCCCTTTAATTTGCCAAATCAAAAGAGGAAAGGATAATCATTTTGTTTTGATTGAAAAAATTGAAAAAGGGATTCTTTATATTTTTGATCCATCGATTGGCGAATTAGAAATTAATGAAAGTGTATTTCAAGAAATATTTAATCAAAATGTTTTAATGATTAAAAATCATGAAGTAGAAAAGTTAAAAGTAGAAAAGAAGAAAGTTAATCCGTGGTTATTATTATCTTTGTTTTTTAGTGGGTTAACTGGGATTGCATTTATTGTTTCAGCTTTCTTTGTCTTTAAAGTGCAAAATAGCGTTTACTCTTATATTAGTATGGGAGCAATTATTATCTCACTTCTTATTAATGTGCTTATCAATAACAAATATGTCGATGAAGTATATAAAGAAGAACAAATTAATTATTATAATTTAGAAGTAGTTAGTAATAAAATTCAAAAGAACTTAAATTATTATGGGCAAATGCCATTAAAATTTTCAATTATCATTTTGCTATGTTTAATTGTTCTTGAAAGTACAAAAATAGGTTATTTAAATTTAGTGGCTATTGCCGTTACATTTACATTATATTTTATTTTTAACTATATGTATTTCAAGCAAACTAATGCGCTTGAGATGCTAGAAAAATCAAATTATGATTTAAATTACGTTTTAAAAAGAAGTAAAAGACTCGTAATGTATAAAACACTTTTCATTGCCATAATGATTCTAGCAAATGCTTTTATGGTTATGAAAGTGATGAACAAAACATCTTTAACGGGTATTGATTATTTTATATTTAATATGAGTTTAAATCTAACTATCATAAAATTATTAAATGATATCGCTTTTCCAATGAATAAATAAAGTAAAAACGCTTATTATTTCACTTAACTTGTGTTAAAATAACTATGGTGATTTTTATGATGCTTGTTTTTGAAAATGAAATGAATGAAGAATTTGATAAATACGAAGAAATTTATCAAAAGCTAATGGAAAAAACATTTAAAAAATTAAATATTAAGAAAGATTATGAAGTTGATGTTAATCTAATTGATAACGAAAGAATTCATGAAATTAATCGCGAATATCGTCATGTTGATCGACCTACTGATGTAATAAGTTTTGCCTTTTTAGATCATGTTGATGGGGAAGTTACTATAAAAGGCGATATTCCTACTTTATTAGGAGAAATTTTTATCTCTGTAGATAAAGCTAAAGAACAAGCAAATGCCTATGGTCATTCTTTACTCCGTGAAATGAGTTTCCTTTTTGTTCATGGCTTATTACATTTACTTGGTTATGACCATATGACAAAAGAAGAAGAAACAGTAATGTTTTCATTACAAGAAGAAATTTTAAAGGAGGACTAATTATGACTAACGAAGAAGCAATTATGTTAGCTAAAGAAGCGAGAAAAAATCATTACACACCTTATTCACACTTTGCTGTAGGTGCAGTTGTTATTACTAAAGATGGTAAACATTTCTTTGGTGCAAATATTGAAAACGCTAGTTATCCATTATGTATGTGTGCTGAAAGAAACGCACTTTATCATGCTTATAATAATGGCTATCATAAAGAAGATTTTGCTATTCTTGCTTTAGTCGCAGATACTAGTGATGTTTGTTCTCCTTGTGGAGCGTGCCGTCAAGTAATATCAGAATTATTTCCTCGTGATGGCAAAATAATTATGGGAAATATGCAAGGCAAAATTAAAGAAACAACTGTAGATGAATTATTACCATTTGCCTTTGATTCAAGAGATTTATAGTATGAAAAGCGGATTTGTAGCGTTATTAGGGCGTCCTAATGTTGGTAAATCAACACTTTTAAACGCCATATTAAATAAAAAAATATCAATTATTTCTCCCAAACCACAAACAACGAGAAATAATATTATGGGTGTATATAACGACGATGACTCACAAATTGTTTTCGTTGATACTCCGGGTGTTCATAAACCATATTTTCGTTTGGGCGAATTTATGAATAAACAAGCTTTATCATCTGTTCGTGATGTTGAAGCAATAATTTTACTTGTTGATTCTTCTTTACCATTTGGTGAAGGAGATCAATATTTGGTAGATCATATTAAAAGTGATGCACCAGTATTTGTTGTATTTAATAAAATTGATTTAACAAACATTTTATTAATAATGGAATTAAAAAATAAATATCGTGAATTATTTCCTAATTCGGAATTTATTGAAATCTCGGCAATTAACAATGTCAATATTGAAGAAATAATTGAAAAGATTAAAAACATTTTAGAAGAAGGACCACAATATTTCCCACGTGAACAAGTGACTGATAAAGATGATCAATTCGTAATATCAGAAATAATTAGGGAAAAAATATTGTTGTTAACAAAGCAAGAAATTCCTCATTCGGTCGCAGTAATCGTTGAAAAAATGGAAACTAAAAAAGACAAAATCGACATATATGCCACAATTGTGGTGGAACGTGATTCCCAAAAAGGAATTATTATTGGTAAAGGCGGCAAAATGATTAAACGTATTGGCACTTTAGCAAGAAAAGATATTGAACAATATTTGAATACTCGCGTAAATTTAGCAACTTTCGTTCGTGTTGAAGAAGAGTGGCGTAATTCCGCTCGATGCTTGAAAGAATTTGGTTATAATGACAAATAGTTTAGAAACAACAGGCTTTATTATAAGTGTTACAACATACAAAGAAAATGACGCAATTATTAATTTACTTACTAAATCAGGAGTAATTACTTTTGTTGCGCGTGGAATTATGAAAATTGATTCTAGATTTGGAACATTATGCCAATTATATAATAAAGTAGAAGTATCTTTAGATCAGTCACGCCGAAGTGGTTATTATAATTTAGTTGGCGGCAAAGTAGTTACTAATTTTCAACCAATTTATGAAAATCTTGAAGCAATGGTTACTACTAGTTTATTAGTGGAAATCATTCGAAAAACTATTGATGAATATAATGTTGAAATCTTATATAACCTTTTAAGTTGTGCTTATGAGGCAATATTAAATAAAATTGATTTAAGTATTATTCGTGTTGTTTTTATTTCCCAAATTATTATTGCTACTGGCTTAAAACTTGATGTTAATGAATGTGTAAGATGTCATAGCCAAAAAGGAATATTATCTTTATCTTTTGATGATGGAGGATTTGTTTGTCAAAAATGCTTTAATCCTAGTGTAGATGTGCTATGTAAACCACTATACATTAAGCTAGTGAGATATTTGTTTATAGCCGATTATCATGAAGCAATTAATAAAGATTTGCCTTTGTTTGAATCACAAAAATTATTCGATGATTTGTATGATTTTTTATGCAAACAACTATCAATATCCTTAAAAAGTTATAAATTATTAAAAAAGATAAGAGAATAGCATAAAATACACTTATAATAGGTTGACAGAAAAATAATAAAAACCTATAATTTTTAAATGTGTTTTCACATAGTGAAAAGCGGAGGTATTTATGGCAAAATATGAATTTGAAAAGATAGTAACACACTTGCAAACGCAAGGATATGTCTATCAAGGCTCAGAAATTTATGGTGGTTTATCGAACACTTGGGATTATGGACCACTAGGATCTGAATTTAAAAATAATGTAAAGAAATTATGGTGGAAAAGATTCGTTCAAGAATCACCTACAAATGTAGGAATTGATGCTGCTATATTAATGAATCCACGTGTTTGGGAAGCTACAGGCCATGTCTCAACATTTAATGACCCACTTATTGATTGTAAAGAATGTAAAACAAGACATCGTGCTGATAAATTGATTGAATCAGAATTCCCAGATGTTAATGTTAATAAAATGACTAATGAAGAAATGATGGATTTCATTCGTAAAAATAATGTATGCTGCCCAAATTGTGGCAAATCTAATTTTACCGATATTCGTCAATTCAATATGATGTTTAAAACTCATATTGGCGTTACTGATGATAGCAAGTCTGTTGTTTATTTAAGACCAGAAACCGCTCAAGGTATGTTCGTTAACTTTAAAAATGTTATTCGTACGACAAGAAGAAAACTTCCAATTGGTATTTGTAATATTGGTAAAGCATTTAGAAACGAAATTACTCCAGGAAACTTCACATTCCGTACTCGTGAATTTGAACAAATGGAAATGGAATTCTTCTGTAAGCCAGGTACTGATTTAGAGTGGTTTAGTTATTGGAAAGATTTTGCTAAACAATTCTTAAATGATTTAGGTTTATCTAATGATGTTTTAAGATTTAGAGACCATGAAAAAGAAGAACTAGCATTCTATTCTAAAGCCACAACTGATATTGAATATTTATTCCCATTTGGTTGGGGTGAATTATGGGGCATTGCTGATCGTACTGATTACGATTTAAAACGTCATATGGAATACTCTAAGGAATCTCTTGAATATTTAGATCAAGAAACAAACACAAAATTTATTCCATATTGTGTTGAACCATCTCTTGGATGTGATCGTTTAGCTTTAGCACTTTTATGCAATGCATATGATGAAGAACAACTTGAAAATGATACACGTGTTGTAATGCATTTGAATTACGCGTTAGCGCCTTATAAAGCTGCGATATTGCCGTTATCTAAACAATTATCTTCTCAAGCAAAAGAAGTTTATGCTTTATTAAGTAAACATTTCTCGGTAACATATGATGAATCACAAAGTATTGGTAAGAGATATCGCCGTCAAGATGCAATCGGAACACCATTCTGTATTACTATTGACTTTGATACACAAAATGATAATTGCGTAACTATTCGTGAACGTGATTCTATGAAACAAGAAAGAATTAAAATTGAAGATTTAATTAATTATATTTCAGAAAAAGTATTTTTCTAACGAAAGGGAGTGACATCAATGCTAGATGCAAATTTAATCGAAGAAGTATTAAAACGCGCTAATATCGTTGATGTTATTTCTTCATATATTAACGTCATAAAAAAGGGAAATAGATATGTCGCTATTTGTCCTTTCCATGACGATAAAAATCCTTCTATGATGATATCAAAAGAAAAGCAAATCTTTAAATGCTTTGTATGTGGTGAAGGCGGTAATGCTATAACTTTTATCCAAAAATTTGAAAAGATACCATTTGAAGATGCAGTTCGTAAACTAGCGGATTTAATTGGTTTTAAAGATGAAAGATTAACTAAAAATGTTACTAAGTCACCAGTTGACGAAGAAAAAGAGCGCTTATATAACACCATTGAATCATTAACTAAATTTTATGAAATATCTTTAATGGCTAATGAAGGAAAAGATGGATTAAACTATTTAAATAATCGTCAAATTGATGAAGATGTCATTAAACAATTCCGTATTGGATTTGCCCCTAATAACAACATTATGTCTATCCAATATATGCAGGCTAGTGGACATAGTTTAAAAGATATTGAAACGATTGGTGTAGCGGGTCATAGTAATGGCCAATTTGTGGATCGTAATGCTGGACGTGTTATCTTCCCATTATTTGATATTAATGGTCGAGTAATTGGGTATTCCGCTCGAAGAATAAAAAATAGCGATGAAGCAAAATACATTAACTCACCTGAAACACCATTATTCCAAAAAGGTAATGTTATTTATAATTATCACAATGCTAAAAAGTCATCAAGATTAGATGGATATTGTTATTTATTAGAAGGATTTATGGATGTTATTGCCTTATATCGTGCTGGCATTAAAAGTGCTGTTGCATTAATGGGTACTGCATTAACAAATAACCAAGTTAACTTATTAAAACGCTTGAATGTTGAGATTCGTATATGTCTAGACTCAGATAATCCTGGCCAAATGGCAACAATGAAAGTTATTGAAGCTTTCGATAAAGCGGGAATTAAATATCGCATTGTTCGTCGTTCGTCTGGTCCAAAAGATGCTGATGAAATATTAGATAAGTACGGAAAAGACAAATTAATTAAGTGGTTAAATATTTTAATTGATAAAATTCAATTTGTTATGAATTATTTTTTACTTAATAACAAATTAGAAACAATCGATGATCGTAAGAAATTTATCACAGATTTTTTACCTTATTTAGCGGGAGTAACTAACGAATTAGAACTTGAAGAATATATTGTTAATATTTCTAAAGCAACTAAATTTGATCGTAAAGTAATATTAACAGCATTAAATAAATATCGTAAAGTTAATGGAAGTGGTAACTCTAATGAGGGAACAACTTCAATATTTGAAAGTCATCCCGAAAGAAAAATATTGCATCGATTAGAACTTACTGAGCGTGCAATGGTTTATCAATTGATTAATTCACCATCCGCTCGTAAATTTTATTTAGAAAAAGATGTGCCAATTTCTGATGATATTTTTATGAAAATTGCTAATTATGTTATGGAATATGCTAAAGAGCATGAGAACGTCTCAGTTAGCGATTTAATTAATTATGTATCAGCTAGTGATGATGATCAAAAAGATCAAGTTGTATCAGAAATTACAGCCTTATCACTAGAAAAAAGGTATCCAATTTGTACTTATGAATTATTAAGTGAATATTTGGATATCATTAACAAAGAAAGAGCAAAAAAATATGAACGCTTTATTTTAGATAAATCTGTCGAAGGTAAATCGGATCAAGAACAATTAAAAATTTTGCTAGAATATGGCAAAAAAATGGAAAAGCGTTTATACGAAAATAAAAAGGAGAATTAAATTATGGCAAAGAAAAAAGTAGCAGAAACACAAGATTTAGAAACTTTAGAGCAAATTAAAGAAAGATTACTAAAAAAAGGACAAGAAGAAGGACATCTTGACCAAAAAGAAATATTTGATGCCACTAATCACTTAGAATTATCGGATATTGATATTGAAAACTTATTAGAATATTTTGCTGATAATAATATTGATATAAATGATAATGCAGAAGATAGCATTGATGATATTGATGAAGCTAAACTAAATGATGATTCATCAATTATCGACTCAGATTTATTTGAAGATGATGGATATGTTAAAGAAAAAATCGATGATGATATCGATGATATTGATAAGTATGCAAGTTCAGATATTAAAGTTAATGACTCAGTAAAATTATATTTAAAAGAAATTGGAAAAGTAAAATTATTAGGTGATGAAGAACAAGAAGTAGCAAGACGTTGCGCTGAAGGTGACGAAGAAGCTAAAAATCGTCTTATTACTGCAAACTTAAGATTAGTTATTAATATTGCTAAAAACTACGTGGGACGTGGTATGTTCTTGCTTGATTTAATTCAAGAAGGTAATTTAGGTTTAATCAAAGCTGTTTCTAAATTTGACTACACTAAAGGGTTTAAATTCTCAACTTATGCAACTTGGTGGATTAGACAATCTATCACTCGTGCTATTGCTGACCAAGCTCGTACAATTAGAATTCCAGTTCATATGGTAGAAACTATTAATAAAATGACAAGAGTTCAACGTCAACTTGTTCAAGAATTAGGTCGTGAACCAACTGCAGAAGAAATTTCTGAAAAAATGGATGGTGCATTATCACCTGACCGTATCCGTGAAATTCAAAGTATTGCTGTTGACCCTGTCTCCCTTGAAACACCAATTGGTGAAGAAGATGATTCTCGTTTAGGCGATTTTATTGAAGATAAAGATACAGAATCTCCAACTGAATATGCCACTAAACAATTATTAAAAGATGAATTATATTCCGTAATGAAAGACTTAACTGATCGTGAAGAACGTGTTTTACGTTTACGTTATGGATTAGATGATAATCGTCCACATACTCTTGAAGAAGTTGGACGTGAATTTGGTGTCACCCGTGAACGTATTCGTCAAATCGAAGCTAAAGCTATTAGAAAATTACGTCATCCAACTAGAGCAAAACGCTTTGGCGATTATCGTGATTCTAAATAATGCGTTTATCTAAACGATTAGTGCAATATATACAAGTTATATTGTTTGATTTATTAGTAATTGTTTTGCATTACTAATAACGATAATAAATAACCAAGACAATTTTAGTCGATTGTTTTTTATAATTAAAAGACTTGAGTAAAATGTCTTTGCTTTTGCTATAAATACTATGAAAATAGTAGGAATTAATAATTTAATTTTAGATTAACAATGATAATAAAGGGAGAACTAAATTGTGCCAAATAAAAAAGAAATACAAACACAAGAAATAGAAACTTTAGATCAAATCAAAGAACGACTATTAAATAAAGGACAAGAAAATGGAAAACTTGCCCAAAAAGAAATATTTGATGCAATTAAACATTTAGACTTATCAGATATAGATATCGAAAATTTATTTGAATACTTTGTAGATAACAATATTGATATAACTGATGATGAGGATATTGATATCAATGAAGAAAAGTCCGATGACAATTCTTCACTTATTGATTCAGATTTATTTGAAGACGATGACTATACAAATGATAAAGATGATGATAACGATGATAATGATGTTATCGATAATTCTAATCCACAAGTTAGAGATTTACTTAATTTATATTTAAGAGATGTGGGAAAAGTAGAATTATTAGGCGATAAAGAACAAGAAGTTGCGCGTAGGTGCGCTGAAGGTGATCAAGAAGCAAAAAATCTTTTAATTACCGCTAATTTAAGACTTGTCGTTAAAATTGCTAAAAACTATATACGCTATATTGGACATAGTATGTCTTTATCAGATTTAATTCAAGAAGGCAATTTTGGATTAATGAAAGCAGTAGACAAGTTTGATTATACTAAAGGTTTTAAGTTTTCAACATACGCTACTTGGTGGATTAGACAAGCGATTGAACGCGCTATTGCGGACAAATCACGAGCAATTAGAATTCCAGTTCATATGGTAGAAACAATAAATAAAATGAATCGAGCACAACATCAATTAACACAAGAGTTAGGCCGCGACCCAACCCCAGAAGAAATTTCTGAAAAAATGAATGGAGCGTTAACTCCAGAACAAGTTCAAGATAATCTTAGTCTTTCACTTGAACCTGTTTCACTTGAAAAATCAATTAATGATAGTGATGATACGAGTTTAGAAGATTTTATCGAAGATAAAGATAGCGAAACTCCAACAGATTACGCTAATTCTCAATCACTAAAAGATCAATTATATGCATCTATGAAAATCTTGAATGAACGTGAACAAAAAGTCTTACGTTTACGTTATGGGCTTGATGATCATCAACCACGCACCCTTGAAGAAGTAGGTCGTGAACTTGGTGTTACACGTGAACGTATTCGTCAAATTGAAGCAAAAGCAATTAAAAAGTTACGTAATTCAACACGTGCTGAGCGTATGAATATCGATTAGGTGCAAATTATGAGTTTATCCAAACGATTAAATGCTATTTATAATTTAGTAGATCAAGGCTCTTCTTTAGCGGATATTGGCGCTGATCATGGTCAATTAGTCATTGAATTATATCGTAATAAAGTATGTAAAAAACTATTTTGTAATGATAACAAAATAGGACCATATACCATTTTAAAATCTAATGTTTCAAAAGTAAGTAATGATATTGAAGTATCATTATCTTCAGGGATTGAAGCATTACCAGATTATATTGATACTCTTGTTATTGCTGGAATGGGCGGAGATTTAATTATCGATATATTAAATAAAAACAAAGAAAAATTAAATAATATTTCCACGCTTATTTTAGCACCTAATACTAATGCTAGCTTAGTGCGGGAAGTAGTTAATCAATTAGGTTATAAAATCACCAATGAAAAAGTTGTTTTTGAAAAACATTATTATCAAATTATTCGTTTTGATAAAGGTGAAACAAATTATACAAAAAATGATTATTTATTTGGACCGATTTTACGTGTTGAAAAAAGTAAAGAATTTCTAAATATGTTAAATTTTGAAAAATCTAAATTAGAACGCGTATTAAAAGAAGACTTAAGTGAAGAAAAAGTCAAAGAAATTGAAGAAAAAATCAAGGAGATTAATCATTATGAAGACTAGATCTATGCTTATAAAATTATCTAAACAATTTCCTAAGAAAATCGCTAAAAAGAATCATGATTTTGTAGGATTAATGGTTGGAAAATTGCCTCTTGAAGTCAATAAAGTTTTATTATGTCTTGATTTTGATGACCAAATACTAGATGAAGCTTTAAAGATTAAACCAGATTTAATTATTACTCACCATCCATTCTTTTTTGGCTCAAAAGCTAAAATATTACGTTTTAATGAAAATAAACGTTTGATTAATGATACATTAGTTAAAAATAACATTGCTTTATATTCCATGCACACAAACTTTGATGAAGGTGAAGGCGGAATGAATGATGCACTTGCGGAATTATTGAATTTAAATGATGTTTATGCGCCAAGTTTAGAACCAATGATGCGTATTGGTACATTAAGTTATGCAATGTCAATCGAAGAATTTGCTAATTATGCTAAAAATAATCTTCGTGTAGATTATGCTTTATTAGTTAAAGGAAATGATAATCTGATTAAAAAAGTCGCTATTATCGGTGGTGGCGGTTCTAGAAGACACGAAATTGCTCAAACTGAAGGCGCAGATATTTATATTTCTGGTGACGCGCCACATTATGTACGCCGTGATATTATTTTAGAAAAATTCAATTATTTGGATGTTCCTCATGAAGTAGAAAGAGCATTTATGCCCCAATTGGCAAAAATTCTAAAAAAAATGGATCCAAATATGGAAATTACCATTTTGGATCACGAAATTATGCCGAAAGTTATAAAGTAATTAAATAATTTTTTAATTCAATTAGTGTTTCTATAGGAGTAGAAGCACCACCCACTATTGTGGCGTAATGATATTTTGATAAATCACAGTTAACAATGTCGTTAACTGTTTTTATTTGTAAAATTCTTTTATTCGGATATAAAGTAGTCGAAATATCATATAATTTCATAGTGTTAGAGGAAGTGTTAGATCCGACAATAAAAACTATATCCGAATTAGTATTAATGTTATAAAGTGCTTTTTGTCTTTCGCAAGTAGCGTTACATACTGATTTAGCAAAATGAGCATTTTTAAAATGAGCAAAAATATCTTTTTTAATATCTTCTAATTCTAAGATTGATAAAGTGGTTTGACAATATATTGTTGGATAATCATTTTTTACATTTTCATAATCCATTTTATTAAAAATATCATAAAAATGAATTTTATTTGATAATAAAAGAGTGGATTCAGTTTCTGGATGACCTTTTTTACCAATAAAAATAACTTCTTCATTATTTTCTAATGATTTTTTTATTAATAGATGATTAGTTTTAACAAAGGCACAAGTAGTGTCAATAACAATTAAACCTTTATCTTTAGCTAATTTATCTAGCGATTCATCATGGCCATGGGCGGTAAAAATAATAACACCATCATTAATTTCATTAATAGCTTCTAAAGGTGTTTTATCTTTGATAGTTATAATTCCTAATTTACTTAAATTATTAATAACTATTTCATTATGAACGAGCATTCCTAAAATAAAAGTTGGTAAATTATATTTTGTTTTTGCTTCAATAGCCATATTAATTGCGTTATTAACTCCATGACAACAGCCAGAGGGAGAAAGAATATCAACTTTCATAACATCACCGCACTAATTATATCATAGTTTAAAAGAATGGTCTATTTGGAGAATTTTGTTCTTTAAATTCTTTAGTTTGGTTACTTTCTTGTTTGTTCTTTTTTTCATTAGGAGTTATAATTTCTGGATTATCAATTATTTCCGTTTCCACTTTTTTGTTATTACTTTTAAACAATTTAGATGTTATTCCTTTGGTTACTCCTTTTAATCCACCAAATAAAGGTTTTACTTGTGTGTATAATGGAATTGCGGTTGCAACAGTGGATATTACTTCTTGAGTACCATTTAAGAATTTAGAAAATGTGAATTTTGGAGCTATTGAACGTGTTGGTACTTTAATTGGCATTTTTGATTTTGGGGTATTAATAGGTCGATTAAACATACGATTATTATTAAATTGATTATAAGGATAATTTTGATATGGATTATAGTAATTGCCATAGTTATCATATTGGTTTCTAAACATAATCTCACCTCTATATAGGATATGTAAAAAGCCTAAATTTGTTAATTTAATTTAATAAATTTAAAAAAATGTGTATAATTAACAAGGGAGTTGATATTATGGCATCATTTAAAAGCTTTGCATTAAGTCCAAAGATGATTTCTTGCATTGAAAAAATCGGCTATAAAGAGCCATCAAAAGTACAAGAATTAGTTATTCCAGCCGCATTAAGAAAAGAATCAATGGTGGTTACTTCGGAAACTGGTTCAGGAAAAACGCATGCTTTCTTAATACCAATTATTAATAATATTGTTATTTCTTCACATAGTGTTCAAGCAATTATTGTTTCACCAACCCGCGAACTTGCAAAACAAACATATGATTTTGCTAAACAATTTTGTGATACTTTTAAAGGGTTACGTGTACAATTATTTTCTTCACAAGTAGAAAAAAATCGTAATGTAAGTAAACTTAATAATACTCCACATATCATCATTGCCACACCAGGTCGTTTATTAGACTTAGGCTTAGATGATAAAAACATTAATTTATCTACCGCTCAATATGTGGTTCTTGATGAAGCGGATATGCTTATGGATATGGGCTTCTTTGACGACATCAATAAATTATTAGAGAATTTAGATTCCGCTGCTAAAATGGTATTTTCGGCAACAATAAACCCAAAATTATCACGTATTATTGAAAAATATATTGGGGCAGAACATGTCATTACTTTAGAAAACTTAACTAATAATAAAGTAAGCCATTATGCAATTGATATTAGACATCAAGGTAAAAAAGAAGCGTTATCTTCATTTATAAATGTTATTAATCCATATTTCTTACTTGTTTTTGCTTCTAAAAAAGAAGATGTTAATGATTTATATTTTTATTTAAAAAATAACGGTTATAATGTTGGCGTAATTCATGGAGATTTAGAAAAACGTGAACGCAAAAATATGATGAAGCGTATTAAAAATCTCGAATTCCAAATTGTGGTATGTTCCGATATGGCTGCAAGAGGAATAGATATTGAAAACGTTAGTGATGTGCTAAATGTTGATTTACCAAAAGATTTATCATTCTATTTCCATCGTGCTGGAAGAACTGGTAGATTTTATAAAGAGGGCAAGTGTTATACTTTCTATGATGATGATAAATGTGATGATATTTTAAAACTTCAACAACAAGGTGTAACTTTTAATTATTTGGTATTAAAGAATAACGAACTTAAAGAAGGTAAAGCACCAAATTATAAAAAGGAATTCCGTAAAAAGAAAGATTTAGAATTAGAAAAAGATATTAAGCGTGCGGTTATTGAAACTAAAAGAAATACCGTAAAACCAGGATATAAAAAAGCAGTTAAAAACGCTGTTGAAAAGGTTAAAAGAAAACATCATCGTAAGATGATTAAAGATAATATTCGTAAACAACGAGTAGAACGTTATAGAAGTGAGGCGAGAACTAATGGAAGATAAATTAATTATTGGAAGTCATGTTAATGATAATGCACCAGATTTTGTTTTAGGCTCCGTTAAAGAAGCACTTAGTTATGACGCAAATGCACTTATGTTTTATACTGGTGCCCCACAAAACTCATTTCGTCGATCTGTTAGTGAATTAAAAGGAGCAGAAGCTCAAGAACTTTTAAAAAGTGCAGGAATAAGTATTAGCAACGTTATTGTTCACGCTCCATATTTTATTAATCTTGCTAATTCCATTAAACCAGAATTATTTGAATTTTCTTTAAAAGCATTAATTGATGAAATAAATCGTGTTGATGCTTTAGGATTTTATAAATTAGTACTTCATCCAGGTTCACATGTTAAAGCGGGATTTGAAGTAGGCATTAATAAACTTATCGAAGGACTTAATAAAGCAATTGAAGCCACTAAAGATAGTAAAGTAAAAATATTAATTGAAACTATGGCTGGTAAAGGTGCAGAAATTGGTATTACCTTAGAACAAGTAAAAACAATTCTAGATGGTGTAAATGATAAATCTAGAATTGGAGTTTGCTTAGATACTTGTCACCTTCATGATGCCGGTTATGATTTGACGGATACTGATGCTTTTGTTAAAAAAGTTGATGAAATTATTGGTTTACATTATGTGGAAGTAATTCATATTAATGATTCTAAAAATGCCTTAGGAGCGCATAAAGACCGCCATGAAAATATTGGCTATGGATTTATTGGATTTGAAACTTTATATCGCTTTGCTAATCACCCAGCTTTTAAAAATATTCCAAAAATTTTAGAAACACCTTATATAAATGAAAAAGCACCTTATAAAGAAGAAATTAAGGCGCTTCGTGAACATGTATTTAATGACACTTTAAAAAGTTCTATTTAAGAAACTTATCGATTGTAATAACGGCCTTCTTATATGTCTCAGGACTTAAGATTTTCTGAGCTTCACTAAGAAGGGCGTTTTTATTTTGTTTATTAATGCGGTAACGATTCTTTTTTAAGAAAGGCAAAATAACTTTGATTTCTTGATTCGTTACATTCACATTATATTGTTTAGCTAACTTCATAGCGTCAGCTTCCGTTAATTGTTCAATATAATAGGCAATAAGGTTTTGATTCATAATGATTTCTCCCATTTAGCATATTATATTTTATTAAAAATGTTATTGATTTATTTCTATTTTTAATCTTTCAATAGCCTCATCATCATTTTTAAGTGTTGCAATTACTTGACCTTTTTTAAATAAAATCCACTCGCCATTACCTCCAGCAATACCAATATCAGCATTTTTGGCTTCTCCAGGTCCATTAACAACGCATCCCATAACCGCAATGGTAATTGGTTTATTGATTTCTTCAAGCATTTTTAGAACTTTATCCGCAACTCCTGGAACATTAACGCGTGTTCTTCCACAAGTTGGGCAAGCCACAAGTGTCGGATAGTTAGGATATAGTCCTAAATCATGTAACATTCTTTTCGCGGCTATGACTTCCTCTTTAGGGTCAGCGCTTAAAGATATACGAATAGTGTCGCCAATGCCTTGTAGTAGAAGTGGAGCTAAACCACTGACGGAACGGATAATACCAATTTCTTTTGTACCAGCTTCCGTTATTCCTAAATG
Source organism: uncultured Mollicutes bacterium (assembly GCA_937893635.1). Next base: position 17,562 of record CALBGF010000065.1, read on the forward strand.
AAGAGGATAAGGGAAAGTCTCACTAGCTATTTCATAAGCTTTAATAGTAGTTAAGACATCAGATCCTTTTAAAGATATAACGATATCATGAAAATCTAAATCTTCTAAAATTTTAACATGCTTTTTAGCGGATTCCACTAAGGCATTCGCAGTATAATGTGTAGAATAATCATGAATTGTTTTATCTAAAGAACCAGAATTAACTCCAATACGAATTGGAATATGTTTTTCTTTACAAGCATCAACAACTTTTTTGACATTTTCAATGCTTCCAATATTTCCAGGATTAATACGAATTTTATCTACACCATTTTCAATAGCCTTTAAAGCTAAGCGGTAATCAAAATGAATATCCGCTACTAAAGGGATATGAATATCTTTTTTTATTTCTTTAATTGCTAAAGCATCACTTTCATCCATGACTGAAACACGAATAATATCACAGCCTAACTTTTCTAACCCCAATATTTGTTTAATTACTTCTTCAAATTTTGAAGTTTTTATATTACACATTGATTGGATCTTTACATTATTAGAATGACCAATAGAAGTATTTCCAATTTTAACTAATTTTGTTTCTAATCGATTCATAATATCACCGCTCTTATTATATCAAAAAATGTATAAAAACGATAAAAAATTAATCTGTATGATAGTTTTTAGTGTCATCAAGAAAAATAAATAGATATTATTAAAAAAAATTATGGCATTAGCAATTCTTTTGTGTTAGAATAATTTCGCGTAAGTTGGAGGTGTCACTCATGAGAGATAACATTATCTATCGTTGTACAGAATGTCAAAACGAAAATTATATTGGAACAAAGAATAAACGTAATCATCCTGATCGTATGGAAATTAAGAAATTCTGTCCAAAATGTAACAAAATGACAGTACATAAGGAAAAGAAATAAGGCTTAGGCTTTATTTTTTTTATTTTCTATGAAAGTAACAACATTAACATATAATGACGAATTTGTCGCAAACACTCACATTGTTTATTTAACAGATAAAGATGTGATTGCTTTTGATTGCGGCCAATCTTCAAAAACATTTGTTAATTATATTGCTAACCATAATTTGAATTTAAAAGCAATATTTTTAACCCATGGGCATTTTGATCATATTCGTGGACTTGATTTTATTGATGAGTCAATTCCTGTTTATATTGCACTAGACGACTTAGAACTATTAGATGATCCATATAAGAATTGTTCTAGCGAATTTGAAGATAAAGTTTCTATTAAACGAAAAGTATTTACTTTGAGTGATGAAGAAGTAGTTACCATTGATGGAATTGATATTCAAATATTTAATACGCCATTCCACACTTTAGGCTCATCAGTTTATTTAGTAAATAAAGAAGTATTAATTACCGGTGATACATTATTTAAAAGTGTCATTGGAAGATGTGATTTACCAACTTCTAAAGCGCGTTTAGTTGATTCATCTTTAAAACGTATTATTAAAATATATCATCAATATGGTGATATGCCGGTTTATCCTGGACATGGTGATAATACGACACTAGAAAGAGAAGTTGAAAAAAATTTCTATTTAAGGAATATAAGATAAATTTTATCCAAAACTAAATAAGGTGATACTTATGCGTCTTAAAGAAAACTTGATTTTAAGTTTATATTTAGTAATAGTAAGTCTAATCTTATTTGAACTATCTTATTTTTTAAATTTTACAATTTTTTCTCCGTTAATGCTAATTAATAAATATGTAACTAAATCTATTTGGCTTTGTTTATTAATAGAAGTAGCGATGTTTTTTCTTTTCTATTTAATCTATAACCAAATTATTAGCTATAATTTTATGATGTTTAACCACATTTATAAATATATAGTTTTTGGCATTATTGACTATTTTTTAATAAATGGTTTACTCCAATTAGTGGGGATTTTACCCGATTATAAGTACTTTACTACGCAATTATGCCTTTTTAGCGGATTAATTATTATAAAATGTGTGAATTTATATTCCATATTTTATTCAAATTTGATAAAATATCAAAGAAATACAAAGAAGGAGATGTTTTAATATGATTAATATCACAGAATTAAGACCAGGTAATGCATTTGAATATGAAGGTAATATTTATTCATGTATTGATATTGCTTTAAACAAAACTGCAATGGCAAAAATGAAAGTAAAAGTTAAATCTAAAAATTTACGTACAGGTGCTGTATTAGAACTTTCATTCATCGGTGGAGATAAAGTGGAAGTTATCCACTTAGATAAGAAAAAAATGCTTTACTTATATGATACAGGTGATGCATTAGTCTTCATGGATCAAAATACTTATGATCAAATTGAAATTTCTAAAGATCGTATGAAATGGGAATCTAATTTCTTAAAAGGAAATGAAGAAGTTCAAGTAGTATTCTATGGCGATGAAATCATGGGTATTTCTTTACCTACAACAGTAGCATTAACTGTTACTGAATGTGAACCTGCAGTTCGTGGCGATACTGTTAACAAAGCTATGAAAGAAGCTGTAACTGAAACTGGATATAAAGTCCGTGTTCCATTATTTATTTCTGAAGGCGAAGTAGTATTAGTTCGTACTGATAACGGCGAATATGATGGCCGTCAACAAAAATAATTTATCTTAAATTATTGAATTTGCACTTTCTTAATGAAGGTGCTTTTTTATTACAAAATTCTACATTTTAAATATTCATAATATTATTGTTCTTTTTTATATTTTGCTTGCGTAAAATCTAATGAATGGGAGGAAATGTTATGAAAAAACGTGTAGTTACATTTTTATCATTATTTTCTTTAGCAATGGTTTTATCAGTTTATTATGTCATGTTACCAACAGGAGTGAAGAGTCCCACTAAAACAGATCCAGTTAATAACATCATAGAAAACGCTGATGATCCATATATTGAAGGAATTATTTTAGAGCGTACTTCAGGTTTAAAAGAAGAACTACAAGTCCAATTAGACATTATGGAGAGTTCGGACTATAGCGCTACTGAAAAACTTGATGCTGCTTCACGCATTGAACAAATCGAATACATAATTGATTTAGAAAATGAAATGCGCACTTCAATTAAAGAACTAGGCTTTCCTTCAGCCTATGTTGAATGGAAAATAAGTGATGTAGATGTTTTGGCTGTTAGTGAAACCAAATCAAAACAAGATGCTTTAAGAATCATTGAATGCATCGATACTTTCTTTGATGATAGTGATTTTCATCAAGTAAATGTGTATTTTCGTTAGTCTAACTTAACTTTTAATTGCTATAATGCGCCTATTAATGTAAAATACATTTGAGGTGATAATTATGACATTGCTAGTAATATTAGCTGGTGGTACAGCATGGTGGTTAACACTTATCTACGTTATTGTTGGATTTATAGCAGGAGGAATAGTCGGATTCCTTGTTGCTCGTAACCTTATCAAAAAAGAAATCGAGAAAAACCCTCCAATTAATGAGAACATGATTCGCGCTATGTTTATGCAAATGGGTAGAAAACCATCAGAAGCGCAAATTCGTGCTGTAATGAATTCTATGAACAAAAATCGATAAAATGAAAATCCTGACTTCAAACATCAGGATTTTTATTTTGGCTTATAAAACTATGTATTTACTAATAAACTACTAATTATCTACTAATTAATTACTTTTTGCTTTTTAACCATTTAATTTGTGATTCTTGACCTAAAAGGATACGATCAATATTTGGACTATGACGATTAATAAGAATAAGCGTATTAATCATAATCACAACTGTATAAAGAATTTCATAATTTAACATCGGCCACATACCAACCCAACCAACATTAAAGCCTAACATTAATATTGCTACAACACTTACAACGATACTTCCAAGTATTGAAGCAAGGGATACCATACGTTTAGCAATTAGAGTAATGGCAAATACAGCAATGAAAACAAGAAGAAGTACGTAATTAGTGGCGATTAAACAACCAAAGAAAGTAGCCACAGCTTTTCCGCCTTTAAAATGACAATAAACGGGATAACAATGTCCGACACACGCCATTAATAAGGCAATATAGCATATTGTCATAACATGAATATTAGAATCAATAAAAGCAGGAAGTAATAATCTTAATATCCAAAAGGGGATAATAATTTTAAAAGCATCCATGGCAATTGTTAATGCTCCTAATTTTTTTCCTAAAACACGTCCTACATTTGTGCCACCGGTGTTATGTGAACCGAATTCACGAACATCGGTTTTTTTAAATATTTTTCCAATTATTAGACCGTTTGGAATGGCTCCAATTAAATAACAAATTATGATACAAAAGATGGTGATTAACACTTTTATGTACATATCCATAAAGTCACTCTCCTACACTTGTATTATTTTATAAATAAAATGTTACAAATTCAATAAAAACTTTGCTATAATAATT
>CALBGF010000066.1 GCA_937893635.1 uncultured Mollicutes bacterium
TATTTTTAATATAAGGAGGATTAGATATTAAAACATCAACTTTTATATTATTATCTATTAAAGGAGATAACAAATCACCTTGCAAAAGTGAGATATTAAGTTGCAATTTTTCTGAATTTAATTTAGCCACATTTACCGCATTATTTGAAATATCAATTGCAAAAACATTAGCATTCTTAAGATATTTTTTCATTGCTAAAGCGATACATCCAGAGCCTGTCCCAATATCCGCAATAGTGTAGTTATGGTTCGTGTTTAGATACTTATGTATTATTGTATCCACTAATTCCTCAGTTTCCAAGCGAGGAATTAAGACATTTTTATCAACGTATAACTTTAACCCATAAAATTCTACTTCATTAATCACATATTGATATGGCTCACCACTAATAACTCTTTTAATATCTTCTATTATTTTTTCTTCGTTTTTAAGTTCATCATCAAAGCATAGAAAAAACGTAGACATATCTTTTATGCCTTCGTTTTTTACTATTAATGTTCTTAAACAAATATCATTTAAATATTTATTGTCTTTGTATTTTTGGGAGTAAATTTTATAAAACTCTCGAATAGTCATTAATTTTCACCAGCTAATTTATCTTGTTGATCAGCATCAATTAATGCATTAAGTATTTCGTCTAAATCGCCTTCCATAACACGATCCAATTTTTGAACTGTAAAACCAATGCGGTGATCAGTAACACGATTTTGTGGATAGTTGTAAGTTCTAATTTTTTCTGATCTTTCACCTGTACCAATTTTTAAACGACGTTCAGAAGAAATTTTAGCATCTTGTTCTGCTTGTTTAGCGGCATATAGTTTTGCTCTTAACATATTCATCGCAATTTCACGGTTTTGAATTTGTGATTTTTCAACTTGGCAAGCCACTACTATACCAGTTGGAATATGGGTAATTCTAACTGCAGATTCGGTCTTATTAACGTTTTGACCGCCTGCACCTTGTGAACGATATGTATCGACTTGTAAATCTTCATTACGAATTTCAATTTCGACTTCTTCGGCTTCTGGCATAACAAGAACTGTTGCAACTGACGTATGAATTCTACCTTGGGCTTCAGTCTTTGGAACACGTTGAACACGATGAGCGCCAGATTCGAATTTCAATTTAGAATAAACTCCATCACCTTTAATCATGAATGAAACCATAGCAAATCCACCCATTTCAGAAGGTGCTTCATCAATCATTTGAATTTTCCAACCTTGTTTTTCGGCATATCTCGTATACATTCTAAATAAGTCACCAGCAAAGATGTTTGCTTCATCTCCACCTACTGCTCCTCTAATTTCAACAATAATATTTTTATCGTCATTAGGATCTTTTGGTAAGAGTAATAATCTAATATCATCAATAATTTGTGGTTCTAATTCTAATAATCTTTTTAGTTCTTCTTTTCCTAATAAAGATAATTCTTCGTCAGAATCATTAGCCATTGCCATAGCTTCTTCTTTATCTTCAACGACTTTCTTATACTCTAAATACTTTTCAACAACTGGAGCAAGATTTGCTCTTTCTTTAGAAAGATCACGAAATAACTTCATGTCTTTCATTGTTGATTCTTCCATTAATAACTTATCAACTTCTTCTAAGCGCTTTTCTGATGCTTCAAGACGTTGTTCTAATTTGATTTCCATAGTATCCCTACTTTCAACTACTTAATAATAACAAATTATTCAATGATTTTCATTAAAAAATAATGATTTATCATTATAAGCGTTTAAAAATCCCCTAACAAATATATTAGGGGACTAATAAATTTATTAATTATTGAAATTCATGAACAATATTACCATCTTGATCTTCATAGATAACAATTAAATAATTTTCTTTAATTTTATTTTCCTCAATAGAAATTTTCACTTCTTTTTTACCGTTTTTCTCAACACTTTCAAATTTAGTTTTCTTTTTAGAAGTGCCACTTTTTTCTTTAAATTCTACTTCAACTTTATTTTTATTTACTTCAAATTCTAATTCGTATTCTAAAGTCTTTTTGCCATTAGTGTAACTTGTATATTTATATTCTTCTTCATTATCTTCGATTTCTTGCTCTACTTTAACATAATTTAGCTCATCAATCATAATCTTAAATTCTACTTCAAATTCATCATCTTCGATTTCTTTTTTTCCTTCCATTTTATATGTTACATCGTTATTAATAACAATACCGGATAAATGAAATTCTTGTTCATCATCAATATCTTTGTCATTGTCATCGTCTTCATCAACAATAATTGATTCATTAAAATAGAATTTATAATTTGATGTATTTCCATCTAAATCAGAAGTAGAAATTGTATACATTTTTTGATAATCCGCTAAATCGGAATTTTCTTCTTTAGAAGTTATCATATTTCCGCTAATAAGATTATCTACTACCTCTAATTTTTTTAATATTTCTGCTTTTTCTACGTCAGTTAAATTAGCGGATTTCTTTTTTAAAACTGATGTATTTCCCATATTAAGCATATTAATTCCGCTTAATGCTGATAATGAATACATATCTTTAAATGATGCTTTTTTCGCATTATTTGGTGTTTGATTATTTAAATCACATCCACTTAAACTTAATACTCCTAGTCCTAATAAAATAAATAATTTTTTCATAATATCTTTCCTCCTGAGCCTTGCTCACTTATCATACAAAGAAGATATTTATTTTATTGGTAATATTTTTATTTTTTTATTGTAATTATATTTTCATCATCAAATTTAAATTCATATTCATCTTTTAAAACATTAATTATTACTTCATATTCTATCAAATCATTTTCATATGAACATTCAATAGTGGTTTCCGTTTTATATTCAAAATCATATTCATCTTTTGATAACTCTTTACCATTAGTGTCATATTTTTTTAGTTCAATAGACATTTCTTTCTTATTATTTTTAGTTTCTATTTCTAAAGATGTTTCTTCTACTTTTTTGTTATTTTTATAAATCATATAAGTATATTCGTTTTCAAATCTTTCGATTTCTTGTTCAACAACCACATAATTTGATTTATCTTCATTTAAAAATATTTTTAATTCTAATTCACATTCATCTTGTTCAATTTCTTTATTACAAATTATTTCATATTCTTGATTATCTTTTAGCATTACACCTCTTAAAATTGATGATGTTTCATTTTTCTTATCATCTTCAATAGTAATGTTTTCATTATAATAAATAATATAAGAACTTTTATATTGCGCTGCATCGATAAATGTGGAGGTTAATTTATATTCAAAATCGTTATAATTTGTGTCATTATTTTTTTCTAATGATGTCATAACATTATCCTTTTCAAACATCATTTCACCAGTAAGTAAATAATCTTTAATATCAGAGGCAATTTCTTGATAGTTATTTTCATTGCTATTTTTAAATTTTGCTAATCTTTTTAAATTACTATTATTTGATTCACTAGATAAAAAGGCTCCTAATGCCTGAATTTCATAGCTAAGGCTTTTCTTAGATTGTGTTAATGTAATTGGACTATCAGGATTAGATGGATTAATTATTTTAGGTAAAGCAGTAACTAAGGTTACAACAAGCGTAGCCGCTAAAAGAGAAAAAGATAATACTGGTTTAAAATTAAATTTTTTAGTTTCTTTTTCTAAAGGAGTATAATCAACACGACTTAATATTTCTTCTTGATAGTCATTAATAACAATCTTATTTGAGGCATCTTTAATAAGTTTTTTAATTTCTTTATTTTTCATATTTAGACATCCTTTCTTTTAATTTTTTTATCGCACGATTATACATCCATAAAATCGTTCCTAAAGGCTTAGACATAATTTTTGCAATGTCCGCAAATTTATAATCAAGAATAACGTGATATGTAACTATTTCTCGTTCTTCTTGTGAGTCTAATAATTCTAAAATTGTTATAACATTACTTCCAATATATGGCATATCTCTTGTATCCATATAATTGAGTGGCTCATCATCTTCTACGTGTCTTTTCATCTTTTTATAATGATTTATGCTTAAGTTTCTTGCAATAGTGGACAAATAAGCATAAATATTTTGTGAAGATTTAACATCACCAATATTATTTAAAAACGTTACATAAGTATCTTGCATAATATCTTCCGCAAGAGCTTGTTCTTTTAAAATGGTGAAAGACGAGAAAAATACTTGTTTATGTGTTAATTCATAAAACAATTTGAAGTTAGTGTGGTCGTTTTGCTTAAACTCATCAATCATTTCACTTAATTCCATATAACACCCCTCGCTTTTAATACAAATAAGCATTTGTTTTTATTGGAAAAAATTTAACAATTTAATATTAATATAATGTTAATAATTCTACAAGAAATATAGATTAACTTATTTATTATGATATAATAAGCAAAAAAGGAATAACATTATGGAACAATCAAAAAGAATTGAATACATTGACACAGCAAAATTCATCGGCATAATGCTTGTGATTTTTGCTCATTGTTTAGAGGGTGGACCAATAGTTCCTTATATTTATTCATTTCATTTACCATTATTCTTTGTTATTAATGGATTAACTTTTAGACTAAGAGAGAATGATAATTTCGGAAACTTTCTTGTAAGAAAACTAAAAGGATATGCTATACCAATGCTATTTTTAGGTGCGTTTTGCATACTTTTTAATTCTATATTTACCAAAACTCCTTTTACTTTTACCTATTTTATGGATAATTTTGTTAAACTCACAATTCAAAGAAGAGTATTTGCTTTATGGTTTGTTGGGGCTTTGTTTTGCAGTGATCTATTATTCTATTTTGTTTTAAAAGTAAGCAAACAAAAATTATTATTTACTATTATCACATCATTAATTTTTCTAGGAATTGGCATTATTTTTAATATTGTTTATCCTAAAAGTCTACCTTGGAACTTTGATGTAAGTTTATTTGGAGTGTTCTTCGTCAGTCTAGGATATATTTTTAGAAGAAAAGAGTTAGAAAATATATATAATTTTTGCATTAAAAAGCGTTTATATAGTTTATTAATTGGCTGTTTATCACTAGCTATTGGTTTGTTATTAGAATATATAAACTATAAGAATTTCAACTTACACTTAGAGATGTGGGGAATTCAATATCAAAAATATTATCTAGTTATTCCATCAGCAATATTTGGATTATTTGGTATTATTTTAATTTCTAACGCTATTACGAATAAGGTATTTGGTGAATTAGGCAAAACAACTTTAGTACTTCTTGCCTTCCACCAAACTTTATCAATGCCACTATTTAAGAATAATCTTTTTCCAGAATGGTATAGTTACATAAATTCATTACCAAAATCAGATATTAATCGTCCGCTATTTGCCTTAGTGGAAACATTATTTTCTTTAGTTATGCTTCTTCCAATATATTATTTAATTATTTATTCACCTTTAGCAATTTTTCTTAATCAAAAAATCAAACCTTTTTGGAATAAGTTTATAAGTAAAATTTTTAAGAAAGATAAAAGCTTAGAAAACCTATAAAGCAATTTTTCTATTTAATACTTAAATAGAGATACAAAAAGTGCTATACTTAATTAGGTGATTAATTATGGCATATAAGGCACTTTATCGAACATACCGTCCTTCTACTTTTGAAGAAGTTGCAGGACAAAAACATATTGTAAAAACATTAAAAAATGCACTAGCAACAAATAAAATTGCTCATGCTTATCTTTTCTGTGGCCCTAGAGGAACAGGAAAAACAAGTATGGCTAAATTATTAGCTAAGGCTTTGAATTGTGAAGAAGGATTAGGTCACCAATGCAATCATTGTTCAAACTGCTTAGCTGTTAGCGATGGATCTCATCCAGATGTTATTGAAATTGATGCCGCTAGTAACAATGGTGTTGATGAAGTACGTGATTTAATTGAAAAAGTTAAATACTCACCAATTAAAGG
>CALBGF010000067.1 GCA_937893635.1 uncultured Mollicutes bacterium
TTAATTGTGGCAATTAACATTGGTAACTCTGTTATTAACACTTACGCTAACCAAATCACTGCTTATTTGTGTCCACCAATAACGGATAATTCTGCCGTATCAAAGGCACAAGCTAAAGCAGCAGAATTAGCTAAAACAGTGGAACTAGAAGGTGCAGCATTATTAAAAAATAGTGATAATGTTTTACCTTTATCTAAAACTGATGACAAAAAAGTTAATGTTTTTGGGTATGGTTCTGTTGATTGGGTGTATGGTGGAATTGGAAATGGATCATCAGGTCAAGTTCGACCAGAAGATGATAACGTCAATAGTACCGTAGATTTAATGAAAGCTTTGAAACGATATGGAATATCCACGAATAGTGAAATTCAAGACTTTTATAAAAAATGGTGCGAGCCAATTAATTTAATTAAAGATCCAAATAATACTGATCGAGCAACAGCTAGAGCACTAAGAGAACCAAGTATGGATAAATATTCTACGCAACTCTTAGATAATGCTAAAGCGTATTCTTCAACCGCTATTGCGGTAATTTCTAGAATTTGTCACGAAAATGCTGACTTACCAGCTATTCAAACCAAAGCTGGGCCGGGACAAGTTACTGATGAATCAAGACATTATTTAGAAATATCTAGCGAAGAAGAGGAAATGTTAACTTACTTAGGCAAAAATTACGAAAAAGTAATCGTGGTAATTAATGCCGGTAATATCATGGAATTAGATTTTATGGATCGCATTCCGGGATTAGATGCTTGTGTATATGTAGGAGTAACTGGTACTCAAGCAGCATCTTCAATTCCTAGTTTACTTTATGGAGATAAAAGTTTCTCTGGTAAATTAGTGGATACTATTCCTTATACTTTTGATGATCATCCAGCAAGTTATTCTAATTGGTTTGGTGCTAAAAGTTATGCTGGATCTGATATCGGTGGTATTGATTATGTAGAAGGCATCTATGTTGGATATAAATGGTTTGAAACTGCAGATCATGAAGGTGTCTATGATAATATTGATCGAAGTGCTACATATGGTGAACACGCTAAAGGATATAACGGCGTTGTTCAATATCCATTCGGATATGGTTTATCTTATACAACTTTCGATTGGGAAATAGTAAAAAGTGAACCTGCTACTGGCACATCAATTAATGAAAGCACAAAATTTAGTATTGATGTAAAAGTAACTAATACTGGCACACATAGTGGTAAAGATGTTGTCGAAGCTTATGTAACTTTACCATATACTAAAGGTGGAATTGAAAAGTCTTATGTTAATCTTGTCGGATTTGCTAAAACCGAAGAATTAATGCCTAATGGCTCACAAGTAGTAACAATTGAAATTGATGCTGAAGATTTCTTAAGTTACGACTGTTATGATAAAAATAATAATGATTTTAAAGGCTATGAATTAGAAGCTGGCGATTATGAAATTAAATTAATGACGGATAGTCATAATATAAAACAAATTGCTGGTAGTGATGCAATATTAACTTATAAAGTTGATGAAACAATTAAATGTCCTACTGATAAATATACTGGTGTAGAAGTTAAAAACTTATTTACTGGTGATGATGCAATTGATGGAATTTCTATTGATGGAATTGATAGCGAACATAACGCTAATATCCCATTTATGAGTAGAAATGATTTTAATTCAGATTATAAAATTCCAAAAAGAACAAAAGAAATACATAATCGTTCGTTAAGTGATAAAGAAAAAAGCGTCAGTGTTTATTCAGCTCAAAAAGCATCAGACTGGGATAATGCTACAGTGGATGTATTTGGAAACGAAGTAAATAATGTTATGCCTACTTGGGGCGCTTCAACATCTTATAAACTTGCGGAATCTTCTGGTGTCATTACTGAATTAGGTTTAGAACTTGGTAGTGACTATAATAATCCAAAATGGGATGAAGTATTAAACCAAGTTAAGTATAGCGAAGCTATTGGTATGATTAATAACGCTCAATCAGGTAATAAAGCAATTGCTTCAATTGGAAAGCCACGTTTATACTGTTATGACTCAATGGTCCAAATTAAAGGATTTGCGGGAAAACCACGTGGTACAGGTAACCCATCAACAGTTATTCTTGCTCAAACATGGAATGAGCCTTTAGCGTATCAATATGCAACAAACTTTGCTAATGAAATGAATTCATTAACAGTACAAGCAGTATTTGGTCCTGGTGTTAACTTACATCGTTCACCATTTGGTGGAAGAAACTGGGAATATTTCTCAGAAGATACATTTATGACTTCTTTAATGGCTTGCACTATTGTTCGTGGCTTACAAAATTATGGCTGTGGTGTGGAAATGAAACACTTTGCTTTAAATGAATGTGAATCATGGCGTTATGCTTGTGCTACATGGTTAAGTGAACAAGCTTTACGTGAAACATATTTAAGACCATTCCAAAGAGCAACTCAACAAGAAAATTTATCTGGTGTCATGACTGCTTTCAACCGTATTGGAAGTCAATGGGCTGGTGGTAGCCAAGGCTTAATTATGGGTGTATTAAGAAATGAATGGGGCTTTAATGGCTATATTGATACCGACTGGAC
>CALBGF010000068.1 GCA_937893635.1 uncultured Mollicutes bacterium
TGTTGACTTGATATATTTATATATCGTATAATTACTACGCATGTGCACAAGACCTAGTGGTCGTTTTTAAAAAGACGACATTGATACACCGGGAATTGTGTGTTGCTAGAAGAAATATTTGAAAGGAGAACATACTAATGCCAACTATTAATCAATTAGTACGTAATGGTCGTAGCAAAACTACATTTAAATCCAAAGCTCCTGCATTAAACAAGAGATGGAATTCTTTAAGAAAGAAAGAAACATCACAAGATGCAGCACAAAAACGTGGTGTCTGTACCCGTGTCGGTACTATGACTCCTAAAAAACCAAACTCAGCTTTACGTAAGTACGCTCGTGTACGTTTATCAAATGGTTATGAAGTAACTGCTTATATTGGTGGTGAAGGACATAACTTACAAGAGCACTCAACCGTAATGATCCGTGGTGGACGTGTTAAGGATTTACCAGGTGTTCGTTACCATATTATCCGTGGAACATTAGACTGCGCAGGTATTGAAAAACGCCGTCAATCTCGTTCATTATACGGAACTAAAAAACCTAAAGAAAGCAAATAATGATTAAACAAATAACAATTGTTTAAGGAAGGAGGATTTATTATATGCCACGTAAGGGAAGCGTTGCAAAACGCGATGTGTTACCAGATCCAATTTATAACTCAAAACTAGTAACACGATTAATTAACAAAATAATGGTAGATGGTAAGAGAGGAACTGCTCAAACTATCTTATATAACGCATTTAAGAGAATCGAAGCCAAAACAGAAAAACCTGCAATGGACGTATTCGCAACTGCAATTAACAACATTATGCCAGAACACGAATTAAAAGTTCGTAGAATTGGTGCCGCTAACTACCAAGTTCCAATCGAAGTATCTCCAGATAGAAAAATCACATTAGGTCTTCGTTGGTTAGTTAACTATGCTCGTTTAAGAAACGAAAAAACAATGGAAGAAAAACTTTGTAACGAAATTATTGATGCCGCTAATGGTACAGGTGCATCAGTTAAGAAACGTGAAGATACTCACAAAATGGCAGAAGCTAACAAAGCTTATGCACATTATCGTTGGTAATAGGAGGAAGTATTTCAAATGGCTCGTGAATATGATTTAGCCCATACCCGTAATATTGGTATTATGGCCCATATTGATGCTGGTAAAACAACAACAACAGAGCGTATCTTGTTCTATACAGGTAAGATTCACAAGATTGGTGAAGTCCATGATGGTGGAGCTACTATGGACTGGATGGTTCAAGAACAAGAAAGAGGTATTACAATTACTTCCGCTGCAACTACTGCATTCTGGAAAGGTAACCGTATTAACGTTATCGACACTCCGGGACACGTCGACTTTACTGTAGAAGTTGAACGTTCATTACGTGTACTTGATGGTGCTGTTACAGTACTTGATGGTAAAAACGGTGTTGAACCACAAACTGAAACTGTTTGGAGACAAGGTAGTAAATATGGCGTTCCACGTATTGTTTTCGTAAACAAACTAGACGCTATTGGTGCTGATTTTGATATGTGTGTTGAAACATTACACTCAAGATTAGCTGCTAACGCTGCTGCTATTCAATATCCAATCGGAATTGAATCAAGTTTAAGCGGTGTTATCGATATTATTGAAAGAAAAGCATGGAATTATTCTAGTGATAAGGCTGCTGCTCCAACTGAAGGACCAATTCCTGAAGAATACAAAGAAAAAGTTGAAGTTTTACGTCAAGAATTATTAGAAAGATTAGCTTCTTTCGATGATGATTTAATGATGATGGTATTAGATGGACAAGAAGTTCCTGTCGATTTAATCAAAAATACTATTCGTAAGGCTGTTTTAACTGGCGAATTCTTCCCAGTTTTAGCAGGATCTGCTTATAAAAATAAGGGTATTCAATTATTACTTGATGCAGTCATTGACTACTTACCAAGCCCACTTGATATCCCACCTGCAGTAGGTACATTACCAGACGGATCAGAATATAAATGTATCCCAGATGATAATGCTCCATTAGCAGCATTAGCATTTAAGATTGCTACTGACCCATTCGTTGGTCGTTTAGCTTACTTCAGAGTTTACTCTGGTGTTGCTAAAGCTGGTAGTTATGTCTTAAATTCAACTAAAGGTGTCAAAGAAAGATTTGGCCGTTTAGTATTAATGCACTCTAACCACCGTCAAGAAGTTGAATCAGTACACGCTGGTGAAATCGCAGCCGTTATCGGTTTAAAGAACACTACAACTGGTGATACACTTTGTGACGAAAAATTAGATGTTGTATTAGAAAAAATGGAATTCCCAGAACCAGTTATCGAAGAAGCTATTGAACCAAAATCAAAAGCTGACCAAGATAAAATGACTTTAGCTTTAATTAAATTAGCTGAAGAAGATCCAACATTCCGTGTTCATACAAATAACGAAACTGGACAAACTATTATTGCTGGTGTTGGTGAATTACACTTAGATATTATCGTTGATCGTTTAAAAAGAGAATTTAACGTTCAATGTAATGTTGGTGCTCCACAAGTTGGATATCGTGAAACTATTAAAACAACCGCAGAATGTGAAGGTAAATACATTAAACAATCTGGTGGTCGTGGACAATATGGTCACGTATGGATTAAATTCGAACCAAACCCTGGTAAGGGATTTGAATTCGTCGACGCTATCGTCGGTGGTACTGTACCACGTGAATACATTAAACCAACTGAAGATGGTTTACGCGATTCATTAAATCGTGGTTTAATCGCTGGATATCCAGTTGTTGATATCAAAGCAACATTATTCGATGGATCTTACCATGATGTCGACTCATCTGAAGCTGCTTATAAAATTGCTGCATCTATGGCATTAAAAGAAGCTGCTAGAAAATGTAATCCAGTTATTCTTGAACCAGTTATGAAAGTTGAAATTACTGTTCCACAAGAATATATGGGCGATGTAATGGGTGATATTACAAAACGTCGTGGTACTATTGAAGGTATGAATCAACGTGGTAATGCACAAATTATTGATGCATCTATTCCACTTGCAACAATGTTTGGTTACGTTACAGATTTACGTTCGTTTACTCAAGGTCGTGGAAACTACACAATGCAATTCGATCATTTCCAAGAATGCCCACGCTTTGTAGCTGATGAAATTATTAAAAAATCTGGCATGTCAAACCGCTAATTTAATATTTATTTAATTAATAAATATTGATTTTAAAACCAATTTGCTATATTATGAATTCAGTTAGAATTTTTATTAGAAAATAAGGAGGAAATTCAAATGGCAAAAGAAAAATTTGATAGAAGTAAAGTCCACGTTAATATTGGTACTATCGGTCACGTTGACCATGGTAAAACAACATTAACAGCGGCCATCACTAATGTTTTAGCTAAACAAGGTGGTGCTAAGGCTACAGCATATGACCAAATCGATGCTGCACCAGAAGAAAAAGCTCGTGGTATAACAATTAACACAGCTCACATTGAGTACACAACTGCAAAACGTCACTACGCTCACGTAGACTGTCCGGGACACGCTGACTATGTTAAAAACATGATCACTGGTGCTGCTCAAATGGATGGCGCTATCTTAGTTGTTGCTGCAACTGATGGTGTTATGCCTCAAACTCGTGAACACATCTTACTTGCTCGTCAAGTTGGTGTTCCTTACATCGTTGTCTTCTTAAATAAGACAGACTTAGTTGATGATCCAGAATTAATCGACTTAGTTGAAATGGATGTTCGTGAATTATTAAATTCATATGGATATCCAGGAGATACTACTCCAATTATCCGTGGTTCTGCAAGATTAGCTCTTGATGGAGACCCAGAAGCTGAAAAAGCAATTCTTGAATTAATGGATGCTGTTGATACATATATCCCAGATCCAGTTCGTTCGAATGACTTACCATTCTTACTCCCAATCGAAGACGTACTTACAATTACAGGTCGTGGTACTGTCGTTACTGGTAGAGTTGAACGTGGTATGTTAAAATTAAACGATGAAGTTGAAATCGTTGGTATTAAACCTACTAAGAAGTCTGTTGTTACAGGTATCGAAATGTTCCGTAAATTATTAGACTTCGCTGAAGCTGGAGATAACGTCGGTGTTTTACTCCGTGGCGTTAACCGTGATGAAGTAGTTCGTGGTCAAGTTCTTGCTAAACCAGGATCAGTTACTCCACATACAAAATTCGTTGCTTCTGTATACGTTTTAACAAAAGAAGAAGGTGGACGTCATACTGCTTTCTTATCTAACTATCGTCCTCAATTCTATTTCCGTACAACTGATATTACAGGTGTTATTACACTTCCAGCTGACGTTGAAATGGTTATGCCAGGTGATAACGTTACATTAACTGTTGAATTAATTCACCCAGTTGCAATTGAAAAAGGTACTAAGTTCTCTATCCGTGAAGGTGGACGTACTGTTGGTGCTGGTACTGTTAGCGAAATTCTTAAATAATTTCCTTAACTAAAAAAATTAAATTAGGATTCGATTTATTCGAGTCCTTTTTTTTGTTATAATTTTTTTGGTGATGTCATAAATGTTATTAATTTCAGAATTGGGTAAATATATTACTATTTTCATTACATTAGAACTTGTATCACTTTTTCCTATTATTCTTTGGCAAATTGCTAAGAAAAATTTTGCTAAAAATGACATAAGATTAAAACGCATTACCACTTGGGCAATGCGCTCAATTTTTTGTGCCATCTTATGCACAATTTTATTTATAGTTTTACCTAATTTTCGTGT
The DNA here is from genome assembly GCA_937893635.1 of uncultured Mollicutes bacterium. The sequence goes on from CALBGF010000068.1 coordinate 4,748, forward strand.
TAAATTGATTTTTTTAACAGCAATTTTAATAGTATTTAATGCTCTTTTATTTAAAACAAAATTACTTTAATAATACTTTTTTAGCAAAAGTTATATATTTATCGACAATATCAATAAATATTGTCTCGGCTTCTTCATATTTTTTGGCAATCATTTTTAGAATGAATAATTGCCATTTTTTAAATATCTCTAATAAGTTAACATTTGAACTTTCAATAACATCTTTGCCAAGTTCTTCAATGTTATCCATTAAATCATTAATATGACTATTGAATTTTGTAATACCAGATTTATCATTTATGGTTACTAAATCGACAAATGTTAGTAATTCATCTTCTAATTCCACTACAATGGCTCTAATATTGTAACTATTTGCTAATGGAATATGTTTATCAATACATTCAATAATACTATCAACACTTTTTCTTAAACTATCCATAATTGCAGGAACATAATCAGGTGTAAACATTTTTGCCAATATACTCTCTTTTACAGCAAAAACGTGATACATATAAGTAAGCAAGCATTGATTATCAACACACGCTGTTATTTTAGGTGGAATATCTCTACTTTCCATAATTGGAATATTTAGTGGTTGTCCACTGTGAATATGAGAATATCTTAGTATCGGATTAAGTCGGATTAGTTCTCCTTCGTCGATCTTAAATTTATTAGAAATACTTTTAATTGTTTCATTTGGTTGTACAACATATAATTGCATTTTAGTAAAATTTTCCATATATACCTCCAGCAATAAAATGCTATGCGAAAATATGTTTTTTTATTCTATTTTATTTTTAAACAAATAATGTATAATATAGAAAAGTTAGGACGTGAATATATGGAATATGCAATAAATGAAAATAGTAGTAAAAATATAGAAAAAAACAATATAGATACTATTGTTCCACCAGTTCAACGCGCAAGTTTATCAAAAAGAATAATAGCAGTAATTTTGGATTTTTTCATTTTTGTATTTTTAATGTTTTTAATTCAACCTTTTGCAATAAATCCCATTGTTAAACATTTTGCAAAAGATTACAACATGCATGAAAATCAAATTTTAACATACTATAAAGAATCAGGATTAGCCACTGTTACCGATGATAATAAATTACAAGCCGTTGACAAAGAAAAATATATTGAAGTAAGTCAAAAATATTTTAATGAATACTGTTCTAGTGGAGACGATGGGAAGGCATGTTCAAGTAATAAAAAGACATTCAAAGAAATTTTAGCTGAAAATGAAGATTTTAAAGATAAATATGAATTTGATGAAGAAGGTAATTTTCAAGTAAAAAAAGATGAAAATGAAACTGATGATGATTTCAATACTAAAAAAGAAAATTTGGAATATAGCATTTATATAAAAAGTGTAACATATCTTACAAATTCTCAAGCTTTTAAAGAACATTATGCATATATAAATACTGTTTCTACAATTTCTATTTGTATTTCAACGACAATTTCTTTAATTGTATGTTATTTATTACCATCATTAATAAGCAAAAAATCACAAACAATAGGCCAAATGATTTTTGGCTTATCGGTTGTAAATAAAGATGGATATAAAGCAAAAAAGTGGCAAATTTTAGTTAGATTCTTAGCTTTTTCAATTTTAAATTTTGTGTTAGGTATAACATTCTTTATGATTGTACCTTTAATATCTTTAGTTATGATGTTTTTTACAAAAAACAATACGACTTTACATGATTTATGTTCACAAACAATTGTTATAGATGACAAATTATCAACGATATACGATAATAAAGAAGCACAAATAAAGGCAGTTCAAAAAGAATCTGAAATTGAAACTAATTTTATAGAAATTTCAACAAAAGATGATAATGAAATTAATGCTAAAAAGGAAGATAATGAAAATGAAAGATAATAATGAAATAAAAGTAGAATCACAAACATCACAAACTGAAGAAATTAAACCATCTGTAGAAAAGGCGGGTTTAGGTAAAAGAACAATCGCAGGAATTATTGATCTTTTTATTATGTTATTTATCGCTATCTCTTTGTTTAATCTTGCAGTAGTCCCAATATTTAATTTATCTAGTAACGTAAAACAAGTACAAAGTGATTTAAATCAATTAATGCTTGATTCTCATTTATATAACTGGAATGAAGATTCAAAAGCGTTTGAATTAGTTGATGAGAGTAAATATATTGAATCTGCCAAATATTATGTTGAAGATTATTGCGCACATACAACTACAGAAGGGGCTTGTTCCGCAATTAAGGGAAAGAATACTTTAGCAACTGTCGTTTATGAGTATAAAGACTCTTCAGATAATTATGTATTTAAAGATTTTTATAATGAAAATTTTGAGTATATAGGTGAAGCTGATAAACAAAAAGAAATTGAAAAACAAGTCTATTACTTGGTCGGCAATTATTTTAGAGCAAGTGATGCTTATAAAAAATTAAATAAACAATATACGTTATATTTTAATGCAGAAGCATATATTTCGCTTTTTATTGCATCAGCTTTAACTTATTTACTTGTACCAATGCTAACTAAAAATGGTAAAACATTTGGTAAAATGATGTTCCAATTAAGTCTTGCTAATGCAAAAGGTTATAAAATAAAGAAATCGCAAATAGTGGTTAGATTTTTAAGTTTCTTTGTAGTTAATATCTTACTAGGTATAATGACTATGTTTATCTTGCCATTTATTTCATTTACTATCATGGTGTTCTCAAAGAAGAATAACACAATTCATGATTACCTTTCCGCTACTATGGTTATTGACGATCGTTTTTCATTAATCTACAACAATGAAGAAGAACATTTAGAATCTTTAAAAAGGCAAGAAAAAGATCAAGAAGAAATTATTCTAAATCGTCAAAAAATCAAAGAGGAAAAAGACCAAGATAAAAAATAGAAAAAACAGCGTTTTTGTCGCTGTTTTTTATGCATAAAAAGTAAAAATTTGAATATGTTTTTAATGTAATTAAAAAACAAAAATGAATGCGCTTTCTAAAAAGCCCTTTTTTGTTTGCATAGCATTATGATATATGATAACATTTTATTGTAAGTGGACAGTATTTAAATACTGTAGAAGGAGAAAAAACATGGAAGTTAAATTAGAAAATCTTTCCAAAGTCTTCCCAGGTTCTAAAAATAGACCTGCAACAGTCGCCGTCAATAATATGAATTTGACAATTCCTGACGGAAAATTGGTAGGATTACTAGGACCTTCTGGTTGTGGCAAGTCAACAACTCTTTATATGATTGCTGGGTTACATAAAGCTACAGAAGGAAAAATTTATTTTGGTGATTTAGATGTCACAGGCATGCCACCAGAAAAAAGAGGTATTGGACTTGTATTCCAAAATTATGCATTATATCCACACCTTACAGTTAGACAAAACATCATGTTCCCTTTGGAAAATATTAGACCTAAATTATCCAAAGAAACAATGTATGAAATCACAAACAAAATGGCTGCATTAGTAGATATTGGCAAATATCTTGAACGCAAGCCAAAAGAGTTATCAGGCGGACAACAACAACGTGTCGCAATTGCGCGTGCGTTAGCTAAAACTCCAAAGGTCTTATTGTTAGATGAACCATTAAGTAACTTAGATGCTCGTTTAAGACTTCAAACTCGTGAAGAAATTAGAAGAATTCAAAGAGAAACAGGAATTACAACTATTTTCGTTACCCACGACCAAGAAGAAGCAATGAGTATTTCAGACTTTATTGTAGTTATGTGTAATGGCGTTATTCAACAAGTTGGGGAACCACAATATGTCTATGATGAACCTGCTAATTTGTTTGTAGCAAAGTTCTTAGGATCTCCTGCTATTAATGTGTTTGATGGTAAAATTAAAAATAATAAATTATACATTAACAATAAAATTCTTGATTCAAAAGGCTATGAAGGCAATGATGATTTAGATTTAGGTTCAGAAGATGCTTATGAAGCATTTAAAAAAGCTGGATTTAATGGTGGATATAATGATTTCTTAAAAGTTGTTTATAATTACGAAGAACAAAATGTTGAAAATAATGAAGTGGTAACAGAAGAACCAAAAGTTTATGAAAAAGGAGAACCTATCGTAGACTTAGAAATTCAAAATGATATCATTCAAAAATTTGTTGATAAAAATCCAAACTTAACTGTTGAAAATATTAATAGTGCTTTGAACGATGTTAGAATTGAGAAAAAACTTAATAGACAAGTTAAAATTGCTATTCGACCAGAAATGTTTGTTATTGATCCAAAAGGTCGTATACCAGTTAAGGTTGCTTATGTTGAGCATATTGGTCGTGATATGTCAATTGTTGGTAATATTGATAAACAATCTTCAAAGTTAAGAATAATTATTTCATCAGAAATGCGTTCATCTGTCCAAGAAGGATTAATGATGTTCTCTGCAAAAAGATTATATGTTTTTGAAGAAACAGGAGAGAGGATAAAATAATGGAAGGAAAAAGAGATGGTTGGAAAGCTGCTCTTGCTCTAGCTCCTGCATTAATAGCATTATTTGTATTTATGATTATACCAATCATATATGCTGTATTAATGTCTTTTATGGAAGATTTCAGTTTTAATGAAGGCGGACTTATTAATTTCTTTGCAAATTCATATGTACAATTTCCTTCATTAAGAGGTTATGCTGATGTATTAGGAGATCCTGATTTCCAAAGAGCTCTTGGCAATACCGCTTTACTTGTTATAGTATCTGTTCCATTAACTATTATAATTTCGTTAATGATGGCAGTTTGCTTAAATAGTATTAAAAAATTGCAAGGATTATATCAAACAATATTCTTCTTGCCATATGTGACTAACTCAATTGCTTTAGGTATGGTATTCAAAGTTATCTTTGGTAGAGATACTGGTTTATTAAATGCTATATTAGGCACAACAGGCAAGGCATGGATTACTGGTGGCAGATGGGAAATGTTTGCAGTTATTGTAACTTATACTATTTGGACAGGATTAGCTTTTAAAGTATTAGTATTTATGTCTGGACTTCAAAGCATCGATAAACAATATTACGATGCTGCTAGAATTGATGGAACAAGTAGAGGAAGAATTTTCAGAAAAATTACTGTTCCATTGTTATCTCCTCAAATTCTTTATATTACTATTACATCATTCATTGGTGCATTCAAAGCTTATACAAGTGTTATTTCCATCTTTGGCGGAGGATCTAATGGTTTAGGTAACTTTGGTGGTAGTAGTGGTAAAGAATGGTTAACTGTTGTTGGTTATATTTATCAATTTGTTGACGGATCACAAAATGGTGGTTTAACTAAAGCAGCAGCAGGATCAGTTATATTACTTATTATAATTATGGCAATTACTGGCGTACAATTCTTAGTCAGTAAAAAGAGAGTCCATTATTAAGGAGGTAAAGTATGGTAGAACGCGATATGTACTTTGCTGATGAAAAAGCAAGAAAAAGATACCAAATAACTAATGTTATTACAAAAATATTACTTTATACTTTCTTAACTATAATGGCAATATTTATGTTAATTCCATTTTATTGGATGATTAACACATCTTTAAAAAGCCGCGCAACAATGTTAGAAGAAAATTCTCGTGGCATGCCTTATTTCTTTGCTCCAAATCCAACTTTAGATAATTTTAAGATTATTTTAATTGGTAGTTCTGGAAGATCTTCAGAATTCTTGCAATATTTCTTAAATACATTAATTGTTGGTATTTGTAGCACAATAATTACTGTAGTTACAACAGTACTTGCAGCTTTCGCTTTTGCAAGATTAGAGTTCAAATTAAAAGAACCAATATTTATGGTTTTATTAGCCACTATGATGATTCCTGGAGAAATGATGGTTATTACCAATTTCCAAACAATCATGGCTCTTAACTGGGATAACAAATATGTTGCATTAATATTGACGCACGCAATTAGTGTATTCTATATATTCTACATGCGACAAACATTCCAACAAATACCAAATGAATTATATTTGGCAGCTAAAGTTGATGGTTATGGTGATTTTAAATATTTATGGAAAGTAATGATTCCAATTGCTATGCCAACAATTGTTACAATTATTATTTTATCAGTAATGGGATCTTGGAATGCTTATATTTGGCCAAACTTGGTTGCCTCTGGTACACATCCTTGGTTTGGTAATTCTATGAAACTCGTATCAAATGGTTTGATGGCAACATTCTCTAGTGAATTTAGTTCGCAAGATGAAGTAATGCTAGCAGGATCATTTGTTGTTACGCTTCCTTTATTTATTTTCTTCTTATGCTTTAGAAAATATATTATGCGTGGCGTATCAAGAAGCGGAATCAAAGGTTAGTAGCGCGTTAAGCGTTAAAATAAAAGGAAGGGAAAAAATATGAAAAACAACTTTAAATTATTAAGTGTCATGTCAATGATTAGTGTTATGACACTTGGAGTAACAGGATGTTCAAATGTTAAAAAAGGTAGTGTTGTTGAACCTAATGTTATTTCTATTAGCAAATTAAAAGAAAGGTACACAGAAAATAATCCAATTCAAATTAATTTCTGGACAGGTTTTGGTAAAGATATTACTGAAGGCTTAGACCAAATCATTGCAGACTTTGAAGCAGAATATCCTTACATTGATATTGTTCATGAATCAAAAGGTGGATATTCAGGATTAACAAAAGCTATTAACTTAGCTATTACAACTAGAAAATATCCACAAGTTGCTCTTGGTTATCCAGATCACTTCGCTCAATATATCTATAATGGTATTCAATGTGACTTAAGTGGATACATCAATAGTAGTGATCCAGATTTAGCAATTGATATCGATGACTTCAATGCTGATTTCTTAAAAGAAAACTTAGAACTAGCTTATAAGAACGATGATACATCAACTCCTTACATAATGGGTTTACCATTTAACAAATCAACAGAAGTAATGGTATATAACAAGACATTATTTGATTTCTATGGATTAACTGTTCCAACCACTTGGGATGAAGTAAAAACCGTTGCGGAACAATTCCAAACAAAGTTAAATGCTAATATTGGTGGAAAAGCAAATGTAGGTTCTACATTTGGTAAGAAAATTTATGTTGTAGGAGATGCTACATACTATTCTTATTCTGAAAATAATAAAACTGTTGTAGTTGATGCTCAAGGTAATACAGTAGATACTTCTAAAAACAATCCTATTCAAGGTGTTGATGCTACATTTGATTTCTCAGGTGTTGCTGCAAAAGATTTCTACCCAATTGGATATGATTCACAAGCTAACTTCTTTATTACATCATTAAGACAATTTGGTTCTGAATATACAAAACGTGGCGCAACAGTAGAATCTGGTTATGTTGCTTTTGATACTCCAGAAGCAAGAGAAATGATTAATTACTTCAAAGATATGAATGAAAAACACTATTTAGGTATTCCATATACTTGGGAAGAAGAATCATATTGTTCAAATCCATTCAAAGCATTAAAATTAGCAATGACAATTTCTTCATCTGCTGGTTTATCTTATAATATTGCAGCTGGTGCAAAATTCAAAATTGGTATTGCTCCAGTACCTTATAAGAGTGCTGATAAGAAATTTGTAATTTCTCAAGGTACTAACATTGCTATGTTAAAAGCAAATGATTACCAAAACTTAGCTTCTTGGTTATTCATTAAATATTTAACAACTGAAAAGAATGCTGACTTTGCTATTAAAACAGGTTACCTTCCAGTAACAGATTCAGCAAAGAATTCTGAAGAATACCAAGATTTCTTAAATCAAAAAATTGGTACTGATGCTGATAAAGCAAGAATTGCAGCAGCAGATGTAGCTAATAATACTTATGGTGATGGAACTTGGACAAACTTCGTTGATCCTGCATTCCGTGGTTCCAATGCAATTCGTAACACAGTTGAATCTGCAATGCCTATGGCTTTCTATGGTAATGAAGGAACAACATATACTGCAGATCAATTAATTCAGTATTTATATAGACAATTAAACACATACGTCGAAAATAAATAAGGTGATTAAATATGAAGAACAAATTAATTAAAGCAATATTTACCACACTAGTAATTGGCATGATGGCAAGTTGCGGATCAAATGATAATGGTCCGCTAACACCAGCTGATTTAGAAAAACATGGTACACCTGTAACCGATAAAACAAAATTAAGAGACCCTAATTTTGAAACAAAAGATTTTATTGATACGGGTATTGGCTTAGTAGAAAGTGTTGCTTTCTGTACTGATGGTGATACTACAAACTTTATGGTTAAACATAATGGTAAATATGAAAAAATCACTATTAGATACAATGGTATTGATACACCAGAATCTACTGGTAGAATTGAACCATGGGGAAAACAAGCTAGTAAGTTTAATGCTGATAAATTAAATAATGCTTATCGTGTTGTATTGGATTGTGAAAGAAATATTTATGATACAGTCGATGGTAATGGACGTTATTTAGGAATGGTTTGGTATCAACCTACTAAAGATTCAGATTTTAGAAATTTAAATCTTGAACTTGTTGAATTAGCTTATAGTAAGAATTATAACTATGAAACTGAGTCAGTTTACTTCAATGCATTTAAAGAAGCTGGTGATTATGCTGAAAGATGCGGCGCAAAAGTATATGGCGAAAAAGACCCAATATTTGACTATACTGAACATATTTATGAATATGTAAATGGTTATGGTGTCCAAGGAATTTATGATAATTATTATGATTATACAAATGAAAATGGTGAAACTGTTCCGGGTATTGGTGAAACCGAAACACACTCGGGTTCTAAATGCCATGTCAAAGGCGTTGTTGTTGGTATGATTGGTGACTCATTTGTATTAAGAGATTTGTTCAAGAGCGAAAAAACTGGATTATATGCCACAATTTATTGCTTTACAGCTTACGGATCATCAATGGCTTCAATCTTAAAAGTTGGCTTAGTTGTTGAGTTCTATTGTACAGCAACACAATTTAATGGTAATATTCAATTAAGTAATATTAATGTTAAATTCTCTGGCAAACAAAAATTTGTTGTTGAAAATGATTATGAAAATGATGAATTTATTCCATTTACTGGACCAACAGAAACTTATCCAGAATTAAATCTTGATCCAATTAGTATTGATAATACTACCGCTACTAAGGCAATCTTAGAATCTAAGAAAAATCAATATATTGAAACAACAATCACAATAAGAAACATCGAACAAGGCGACCGTGATCCTGATGGTAATATCATTAGTGGTACGGAATATAATTCTTATTTTAGAAAAGATGCGAGCAAGGGACACTTAACAATTTATGCAAGATTAAATAATGGCCTTGTATTTAACTTAAGAGTTGATGGCTCTACTTCGCCTTTCCCAGATGAAACTTTATTTGAAGTTGGAAAGAGTTATAAAGTAAAAGGATATATGATTCCTTATTTCGATAATTATCAAATGATGATGTTTAATAATATAGCATCATACAATTATATTACACCAATTAATTAAAGGGAGAAAAAACACAATGAATAAAAAAATAGGATTTTTAGCAGCAGGATTAATGTCTTTATCATTAATGTCATGCTCAAATGAAGCTAAAACAATCGCAGAAGAAGCAGTTAAAGGTGCTGCTATTCTTACAGCAAATTATGAAAAAGTAACTTCTCAATTACAAATGATTAATCAAATCACAGTTTTAGTAGGAGAAGAAGATGTTGTTGTACCACTTACATGGGAATCAAGTCAATTTACAATTCTTGAAGATAATGATTTGCATGTTACTTATGCTACACCTATAAATTTACCTGAAGTAGGAGCGGCTGATGTTGATTATACTTTAACTGCAACAGCAACTTATAAAGGTGCAAAAGCTCAAAAAGTGTTTACTGGAAAATTATCTGCTACTGCTAAAGTTGATAAAGTTACAGTAGCGGAATTTAAAAAATTACCAGTTGATTCTAATAAAGAAGTAATTGTCGAAGGAGTTATTAGAAAATCATTTGGCGGCTCTACTAGTGCTGTTTTAACAGATGATACAGGATCAATCTTAGTATATACACAAAATGCTATTGATTCTTATGTTCCAGGTCGTAAAGTTGCAGTTAGAGGAACTAGAGGAAGCCATGGTAAATATGTATATGATTCTACAGGAAACAAAGTCATGCAAACAGAAGATCCAACAAAGAATCTAGAAATTCCTTATGATGAATTAATCTATACTTCAATGGAAGTTTTAGATGTTTGTAATGAACAAGCAAGTCTTCAAGGTGCCATTTCTACAACAGTTGATGAAGTTAATAAATGGGTAGTCGATCCTTCTAACACTTCATTTGTTAATCACTCTGGCGAATTATTAAAAATGACTTGTGATATCGTTAAATATGATCCAGGTTCATACCACGTTTGGGAAGCTTGTCCAACAGGACAAAAAAGTCCATACATTCAATTTTACTGCAATAGTAATGTTACTGATAATTTAAATGATATAGATGATTATTTAACACCATTCGAAGGTAAAAAAGTAGAGTTAGGTTTATTTGTTTACGACTTTAATAGTAAATATAATAATTCTAAACTTAAAAACACATTTAGATTCATACCTGTAAGTGTTACAGTAATTGCTTAATTATATCTATTTTAAATATAAATGGGACTGTTCAAGAAGGGCAGTCTCTTTTATTATATTTGCTTTATGAAGCTTAGTTATGCTAAAATAATAAAAATAGAAAAACTTGAAAGTTGGTGAAACGAATTTTTAATTCGAAAGCAATGAAAAATAAACATATAATATTCTCAATTTTATTTTTAACTCTTTTTCCTTCTTTAATATCTTGTGATGATAATAAAACAATTGTAGTTGTACCACCATCTATTTCAATAAAAACAAGTGTTCCTTGCTCATCTTTATATCACTATGGTGATAGTGGAACTGTACCATCTTTATCTAAGACTAAGTATTATACTTCTAAAGACGATGTAGCGTTATATTTGAAAACTTATAACGATTTACCTGATAATTATATACGAAAAGACCAGTATAATAATGGCGGAAAAAACACATATGGTTCTAGCACTAGAGTTGGTGGAGATTATTTTTCTAATAAATATGGGAATGGCGAATATATGATTAGCGTCGCTCGATCAATGACTGAATGTGATATTGCAAAGTCTAACACCAATAGAGGTGTTGAAAGATTAGTGTATAGCAGTGATTTTAGAATATTTTATACAAGTGATCATTACGATACTTTTCAAGAATATTTAGGTTATAAAAACTGGGGGCCAAAGTTTAACAAAGGAGGATTTGTTGCTATTTGTAAATAGTAACACTCTTGCACATTTAAAATTAAAGTATTATATTATTTGTGTAAAAAGTAGTTGGAGCTAGATGTTTTATGAGAAAGACTAATGTTTTAGGTACCATTTTTGTATTATCCTCTCTTGGATTATCTTTATTCTCTTGTTCTTCAAGTAAAAATGAAGAAATTGTTAATAGAGCATTAGATACTATTCAAGAAAGAGTATATGAAAAAATTAGAAATGTGGTATCTTTTAAGAAGAAGGTTGCTTTGGTTTATGATGATGAATCAATTAATGTTGAAGTTTCTTGGGAATTTACACCAAAAGATTGTTTTGAGATTATGGAAGAAAAAGATGATTCATTTGCTGCAAAACCAATGCCTACTGATGTTGAAATAGAAGTAACTCTTGTTGCAACAGCAACATATAAAGGCAGTAAAGCAAGCAAAACAATTAATGGCATAATTATGCCAACAACTAAATAGTTTTTTCTTTGATATTTAAGAGAATTTCTTGCTTTTTATGCTTGAATAATTGCATCGAATATAGTAATATATTAAATGCAAAACGGACCATTAGCTCAGCTGGTAGAGCAACTGACTCTTAATCAGTGGGTCACAGGTTCGAATCCTGTATGGTTCACCATCTTGCTATTAGCTGTGTTTATTACACAGTTTTTTATTTTTTAGGAGAATCTAATATGGATAATTTAGTTACGGAAGAAAAAGTTATCGAACTATTAAACAAAAAATACATTTTATTAGCAATTTCTAAAAGTTGTAAATTATCATTTCGAGTGAAATTATATAATCATCGTTTTATTTTTACTAATGAAAATATGACATTACGCTTTTTAGAAAATGAATTTAAAAATATTATTAATCAATACAATTTTTATTTAATTAATGATAATGAAGATGTAATCATCAATCAAGAATTTGATCCATTAACACTTAAACAATAATTTATACTATTATTCTTTTAATTCTTCGAGATAAATGTGCCGCTAGTTCATACGGAATAGTGGCATTTTTATTTGCAATATTGTTTATAGTTTGATGTGAACCAATAATAACAAATACACTACTTAAATCAATTTTTGTATCACTATACACCATAAAATGATCCATACATGTTATACCTATTTGTGACAAAATCAAGCCACCTATTTCTACAATATGTTGATGATTTCTTAATAATCCATCGCCATAACCTAATGGTATAGTATAAATATAACCATCTTTAATAACTGGTTCTTGATTATATGAGACCATTTCAAATTCATTTATTTTAATTTCATTAATTGCCCTTGCTTTAATCGTTAAAATTGGTTTGGTAAATGCAAGATTTTCATCTAAACCATATAGCGCTAATCCTACTCTTATAGCGGTGGTATGCTCGTTAGTTTTTAAAAAAGTAGAAGTTGCTTGTGAATGAATAATTAGACCATTGTTCGGTATTTTTAATAAGCATTTGTTAAAAATTTCGTTTTGTTTTTCATATGTGTTTATTGATGCAAAATGGGTAAAAACACCTTTTAATATAAGTTTTGATTTGGATATTATTTGTAGAGCTTCTTCAACTTCATTAGGTTTTATTCCATCTCGGTTCATTCCTGTGTCTATTAAAAGATGAACAAAAATCGGTAGATTTGCTTTCTTTAAAACTTTTAAATAGTCAATACTAATTACTGTTAATGTAATTCTAAAATTTGATGCGTAAGCTAAGTTATCGCAAGTACCTAACAATAAAATAGGAATAAAGATTAGACTTTTTCTTATTAGCATGCATTCTTCAATCGTGGAAACCGCGAACATCTTTGGAGATAAAGGCGCAAGTATTTTTGCAACTTCAAGTAGTCCATGTCCATAAGCATTACTTTTTATAACACAAATAACATCTTTATTTGTTTTTTCTTTAATGTTTTTATAATTTTCAATAAGCTGATTTTTTGATATTTCAATATATCCGCGCATATAATCACCAATAAAATATATGAAAATACGCTTAAAATGAACACTTTGGATTTTTAATATTTAATTTTTCTTATAAGTATTGTATACTTATAATGGTTTTTTATTGGAGGTCATTATGGAAGTTAAAAAAACATTTTTATCCGTCGATGGTAATACAGCGGCAGGACTTGCCTCTTACTCATTCACTGAAGTAGCAGGTATCTACCCTATTACACCATCATCCCCTATGGCTGAACTTGTTGATGTTTATTCTTCACAAGGAAAGCTAAATTACTTTGGAAATACTGTAAAGGTTGTTGAAATGCAATCCGAAGCTGGTGCATCTGGTACAGTTCATGGTGCATTACAAGCTGGCGCATTAGCTACAACATACACAGCTTCTCAAGGTTTGTTGTTGATGATTCCTAATATTTACAAATGGGTTGGTGAACTTTTACCAGCAGTATTACATGTATCTGCTCGTTCATTAGCTACAAGATCATTATCTATTTTTGGTGATCATCAAGATGTCTATGCCGTACGTCAAACTGGTATTACAATGATTTGTTCACACTCAGTACAAGAAATTGCTGATTTAGCTCCAGTAGCGCACTTGATTGCTATTAAATCTGAAGCGCCAGTCATGCATTTCTTTGATGGATTTAGAACATCTCATGAAATTCAAAATGTTGAATTTGTTGATGAAAGTGCTTGGAAAGATTTAATTGATTATGATGCACTTAATAGATTCCGCGCTCGTGCATTGAATCCTCATACTCACGCAGTTACTAGAGGTGGAGCGGAAAATGATGATATCTACTTCCAAGGTAGAGAAGCACAAAATGCTCATTTTAATAAAATTGTTGATATTGCTGATGAATACTTCAAAAAAGCAAGCGAGTTAACAGGACGTAATTATGCACCTTTCACATATTATGGTGCATTAGACGCCACTAAAATTATAATCGCTATGGGATCTGTGACTGAAACTGCAACAGAAGTAATTGATGAATTAGTAAAAGAAGGACAAAAAGTTGGTCTTGTTAAAGTGCACTTATATCGTCCATTCTCTGCTAAACACTTGGTAAGCGTTATTCCTGAAACTGTTAAAAAGATTGCAGTATTAGATCGTACTAAAGAGATGGGTGCGACTGGTGAACCATTATACTTAGATGTTGTTGCAGCTTTAGAACAAATGGGACGTAAAGTTGATGTTCTTGTTGGTGGACGTTATGGTTTATCTTCAAAAGATACTCAACCAAAACATGTTAAAGCTGTTTATGATTTCTTAGATATAGAAAAACCATGGACAAGTTTCACTGTTGGTATTAATGATGATGTTACTCATTTATCTATACCTGTTGATGAATCATTCCATGTTAAAGCAAATTATACATCATGCTTATTCTATGGATTAGGTTCTGATGGTACAGTTTCTGCAAATAAATCATCTATTAAAATTATTGGTGACGCTACTCATCAATATGCCCAAGCATATTTTGCTTATGACTCACGTAAAGCAGGTGGCGTAACTCGTTCCCACTTACGTTTTGGTAAGACACCAATTCACTCGACTTATTATGTTCAAAATGCTGATTTCATTTCTTGCTCACTTGATACATATATGTACAAGTTTGATATGTTAAAGAACTTGAAAAAAGGCGGAACATTCTTATTAAATACTGATTTAACTGATGAAGAATTAATTAAATCAATGCCAAATAGAATGAAACACCAATTAGCGGAAAAAGAAGCAAAATTCTATGTAATTGATGCAAATAAGATTGCTAAAGAAATTGGTATGGGACGTCATACTAATACAACATTACAAGCTTCATTCTTCTATTTAAATCAAAACATCATGCCTTATGCTGATGCACAAGAATGGATGAAGAAATTTGCTAAAAAGAGCTATGCTAAAAAAGGTGACGAAATTGTCCAAATGAACTACAAGGCTATTGATGCTGGTGCAGAAGGACTTCGTGAAATTAAAGTTGATCCAGAATGGATTAATTTAAGTGTTGCTCGTGTTATAAATAAAACTGGTGATGATTACTTTGATAGTTATGTTAATGTAATTGGCTCACTTGATGGTGATGATTTACCAGTATCTAAATTCACTGAATGGGAATTATTAGATGGTACAATGAAAAACGATATTACATATCGTGAACAACGTTCTATTGCGGATAATGTTCCAGTATGGAATAAAGAAAACTGTATTCAATGTAATCAATGTGCATTCGTATGTCCTCATGCTACAATTCGTCCATTCTTATTAAACGAAGAAGAAGTGGCTAACATGCCAAGCATTGCTAAAGATGATTTAATGGACGCAATGGGCGGACCAAATGTTAAAGGATTAAAATTCCGTATTCAAGTTTCACCAAAGAACTGTGTTGGATGTGGATTATGTGTTGTTCAATGTCCAGGTAAGATGGGTAAAAAAGCTCTTGAAATGGTTGAAGCTAAAACTCAATTCCCACAAGAAGAAGCTGCAGAATATTTATTTAAACATGTTGAATATAAAACAGATAAATTCCCAGTTACAACAGTTAAGGGCGCAAGTTTCTTAATGCCTTATACTGAAGTATCAGGAGCTTGTGCTGGTTGTGGAGAAACTCCTTACTATCGCTTAGCTTCTCAATTATTTGGCAAAGATATGCTTGTTGCTAACGCAACTGGATGCTCTTCAATTTATAATGGTTCTACTCCATTAACACCATTCTGCACTGATAAAAATGGTGAAGGTGTGGCTTGGGCTAACTCATTATTTGAAGATAATGCAGAATTTGGTTTTGGTATGCGTATTGCAACTAATTATAAGCTTGGTCAAATATTAAAGATTTTCACTGAAACTAAAGATCAAGTAGAACCTGAATTAAAAGAATTAATTGAAAAATATATTGCTAATTTCAAAAACCGTGAACTTGTTAGAACATTTGTTAAAGATTTAGTCTCTTTAGTAAAAGCAAGTAAAAACGAAGAAGTTAAGAAAGTATTAGAATTCGAACGTGATTTAATTGATAAATCTGTTTGGATTGTTGGTGGCGATGGCTGGTCTTATGATATTGGTTATGGCGGTGTTGATCACGTTATTGCTAATGATGAAGATGTTAATATCTTAGTACTTGATACAGAAGTATATTCAAATACTGGTGGACAATCTTCTAAATCTTCTCAAGCTGGTTCAATTGCTAAATTTACTGCATCTGGTAAAAAGACCGCTAAAAAGTCACTTGCAATGATGGCTATAGCTTATGGAACAGTTTATGTTGCACAAATTTCCTTAGGTGCTAACCCAATGCAAGCTATTAAAGCAATGAAAGAAGCAGAAAGTTATGATGGACCATCGTTAATTATTGCTTACTCTCCATGTGCTAACCATGGTATTAAAGGTGGATTAAGTAATGCTCAACGTGTTGAAAAAGCAGCAGTTGAATGTGGATATTTCCCAATCTTCCGTTATGATCCACGTCTTGAAAAACAAGGTAAGAATCCAATGCAATTAGATTGCAAAGAACCTAACTTTGATTTATTCCGTGATTTCGTAATGGGCGAAACTAGATTCTCTCAATTACCAAAAGTTAATCCAGAACATGCTGAAGAATTACTCACAAAATCATGTGATGATGCTAAAGCAAGATGGAAACGTTTAAAACGTTTAGCAGCTAATATCGAAGAATAAAATAACTTATTGTTACAATTAACTCTCTATTTGCAAAAGTAGGGAGTTTTTTTGTATAAAGTTTTTTTAATGAACAAGAATATTAGTAGCGTTAAATAAAAAAACTTCGCAACCATTTTTAATTGTGGTATAATTGTAAGGAGAGGATTTAATTATGACATTTCCAAAATTTATTAAGAAAACATTACTCAAGGATGAGAATGTTATTAAGATGGCTGTACAAAAATCTTTGGTTGTTGGTTGGGCAATTGTAAATTTTTTAATTCCAATTATTTTATTAGCAGTTCCTTTAGTTCTTATTAATTTAAAGGTGCTACCTGCTATTGTAACTGAATTTTTGACTAAATATCCTTTTGTAGAATATATATTTATAGGCGTAATGGCTCTTTGGATATTTATTGTTTTTTGTATATTTATTCATAAATTAAATAACAATAAGAAGT
Source organism: uncultured Mollicutes bacterium (assembly GCA_937893635.1). The sequence goes on from CALBGF010000068.1 coordinate 22,084, forward strand.
ATTCTGTTTATCTAACTAATAGACGTGTACTAATTGCGCAAGGTGATATTATTACTACAATTCTTTTTCCATCAGTATTAGGTGTTGCGATGCGTAAAGATGAGGATGAGAATTATGCTGGAGTGGCAACGATAGAAATTCATACAGCAAATAAGATATATGAAATGAAAAAGATGAAAGGCGGAAACCAAGTAATCGGTATGCTTCTTCAAATATTGTTTGGAGCTACAATCGAAGTAACTAAAACTGATGATAATGGCAACAAAACAAAAGAAAATTTCAATGTGGAAAAGAAAACTCTTGATAATAAAATTGTAGAAAAACAAAAAGAAGTAAAAAGAGTGGATACTGAACCAGTTACACCTAAGCCGGTAGTTAATGATAAAATTCATAGTGCGATTGGTGAAAAGAAAGAAATAGTAGAAGAAGAACAAAGCAATCAATAATTTGATTGCTTTTTTGAGCAAAAATAATAGTTTAATGTTTATAATAAAATGTTTTATGAGGTGAGTAGTAATGAAAAATAATAACATAGTAATAAAAGGTGCAAGAGAAAATAACCTTAAAGATATATCGCTTACAATACCAAAAGATTCATTTGTGGTTTTTACTGGATTATCAGGATCTGGCAAATCAACATTAGCGTTTGATACAATTTTTAATGAAGGACAAAGACGATATATTGAGTCGTTAAGTAGTTATGCCCGTCAATTTTTAGGTAATGTAGAAAAACCAGATGTTGACGCTATCGAAGGATTATCACCTGCTATTGCGATTGATCAAAAAACCACATCACATAACCCACGTTCTACAGTAGGAACAGTAACAGAAATATACGACTATTTACGTTTGTTATTTGCGCGTGTTGGTGTGCCATATTGCCCTACACATCATGAACCAATTGTAGCTTTTACTCCACGTGAAATGGTGGATATTATTTATAAATGTGAATTAGGCACAAGAGTGCAAATTATATCCCCTGTTGTTAGAAGTGAAAAAGGAACTCATAAAGATACTTTAAATAAAATTAAGGCATCAGGTTTTGAAAGATTAAGAGTGGATGGCGAATTAATGCGTATTAATGAAGTGCCAGAATTAGAAAAAAATAAACGTCATAACATTGATATTGTTGTAGATCGTATTGTTTTAAAGGAAGATTCTAGAAGCAGAATTTATGACGCTCTTGATATTGCTTTAGACTGGTCACATGGTTATGTTATTTTAATGCTTAATAATGAAGAAAAATTATTATCTGAGCATCATACTTGTAAATATTGTGGATTTTCAGTACCACATCTAGAACCACGTTTGTTTTCTTTTAACTCACCTATGGGATGTTGTCCGGATTGTCATGGTTTAGGAATAAAAAGACAAGCAGCGGAAGACCTCTTGGTTCCTAATCAAGAATTGAGTATTAATCAAGGTGCAATTGTTTTTTATAAAAATATTGTCGGAACTAAAAATCTTGATTGGCAAGATTTTGAAATGCTTTGTAAATTATATAAAATCCCAATGGATATTCCTTTTAAAGATTTAACTCCAGAACAAAAAAAGATTGTTTTTGTGGGATCACCAGTTCCTCATGCTTATACTTTAGTTTCATCTTCTGGAAACGTAAATCATCGTAATAATTTTATTGAAGGTGTAGCTAAAAAAGTAGAAAGATTATATCAAGAAACACAATCAGAAATGACTCGTGAATGGTATGGCAGATTTATGCGTGACTATGAATGTATGACATGTCATGGTGCGCGTTTATCGGATGAAGTACTTTCTGTTCGCATTAATGGTTTAAATATTTATGAAGTTACTTTACTTCCTATAAGTGATTTACTTAAATTTATTGATGAAACTGAAAAAACTTTAACTAATACCCAATTAGAAATAGCTAAGATGGTTTTAAAAGAGATTAGAAATCGTGCACAATTTTTAATATCAGTAGGATTAGATTATTTAACTTTGGCACGTATGTCTATGACTTTATCAGGTGGAGAATCACAAAGAATTAGATTAGCTACTCAGATTGGTTCAAAATTATCTGGTGTTTTATATGTATTAGATGAACCAAGTATTGGTTTACATCAACGTGATAATGATCGACTTATTAAAGCACTTAAAGAAATGGTTGATTTAGGTAATACGCTTATTGTCGTAGAACATGATGAAGACACAATGCGTGCCGCGGATTATATTGTTGATATTGGTCCAGGTGCAGGAAGCCATGGTGGAGAAGTTGTGGCCGCAGGTACTGTAAATGATATTATGAACTGTGAGAGATCAATTACTGGCCAATATTTAAGCGGAAAGAAATTTATTCCTTTACCACCAGCCAGATTGAAAGGTAATGGTAAATATATTTACATAAAAGGCGCTAAAGAAAATAACTTAAAAAATGTTAATGTTAAAATTCCTTTAGGATGTATGGTACTTGTTACTGGTGTATCTGGATCAGGAAAATCATCTTTAGTAAACGAAATTTTATGGAAAGCCACATATAAATATTTAAATAAAGATACCATGGTTACGCCAGGAAAATATTCTTCAATCGAAGGATTAGAAAATATTGATAAAGTTATTAATGTTTCTCAAGAACCAATTGGTAAAACACCAAGAAGTAACCCAGCAACATATACAAAAGTATTTGATGATATCCGTGATTTATTTGCTCAAAGTGTAGAGGCAAAAGCACGTGGATTTGATAAAGGCAGATTCTCATTTAATGTTCCTGGCGGAAGATGTGAAAACTGCGAAGGTGCGGGTGTCACACGAATTAATATGAATTTCTTACCAGATGTTTATGTTAAATGTGAACATTGCGATGGACAAAGATATAACGAAGAAACATTGTTATGCACATATAAAGGTAAAAATATCGCCGAAGTTTTAGATATGACTATTGAAGATGCTTTAGAATTCTTTGAAAATAGACCAAACATTAAAAGACGTTTACAAACATTATTTGATGTCGGTTTAGGATATGTTAAGTTAGGACAACCGGCAACTACATTATCAGGTGGAGAAGCCCAACGTGTAAAACTAGCTTATGAATTACAAAGAAGACCAACAGGAAAAACACTTTATATTCTTGATGAACCAACAACTGGTTTACATACTGACGATGTTTCGCGCTTAATTACTGTATTGCAACGTATTGTTAATAATGGAGATAGTGTTGTTATTATTGAACATAACTTAGATGTTATAAAAGTGGCTGACTACATTATCGATTTAGGACCAGAAGGTGGAAATAGAGGTGGCACAATTGTTGCTACTGGAACACCTGAACAAGTTGCTAAAGTTGAAGAATCTTATACAGGAAAATATTTAAAAGAAGTTTTAGCCAAAGAAAAAGCTAGAAAAGACAAATTAAATAGTGGTAATTACTAGTAATTAGTGATAGTCTAGTGATATAAAAAGGTGGATGATTGTATGAAAATAGCTGGAATTATAGTTTTATTAATAGGCCTTGCATCTTTCATTGGTTTAATTGTAATGAAATGGAAAGGTAAATTAGATAAATTATCTTTAAAATACATGGTAATTTCGGTAGCAGCCTTAGCTATTGTTACATCCATAGGAGCATTCTTGTTCTCTTATGGCATTAGTTTAGGCGGAGACAAAATTAGCGGATTAGGCTTAGCCGAGATGATTATTACAACTCTTTTAATTCCTATCGATGTATATTTTGTATTTACTGCTTTATGGATTAGAAAAGAAGAATTACCTCTTGAAGGTAATGAAAAAATGCACAAGTTACTTAAAATTTGTGGCATCGTTGCCGCGATATTATTAATACCACTTGTATCATTCTATTTAGAATCACTTACTCCTTATATGACTTTCCCATTACCAAAGCGTATTATACCAATCGGTGATGGTGGATTAACTTTCTATGCTGTATTTATTATTTGTGGTGCGGTAGTGGCATATTTTATTTCTGATGATAAAATTGCTAAAGAAGGATATCCACACGGAATATTTGAAGATTTGCTTTATACTGCTTTCCCAGCTGGTATTATTGGCGCAAGAATTTGGTATGTAATTGCCGAATGGAATACTAAATTTGCAGGACGTGACTTTGTTGAAGTATTTAAAATTTGGGATGGTGGATTAGCAATTCACGGTGGCGTTATTTTAGGCGCTCTTGTTGGTATGCTTTATTTAAGAAAGAAGCACAAAGAACTTCCTATTCTTAAATGCGTTGATATTATTGTTCCAACAATTTTAATTGCGCAAGCAATTGGAAGATGGGGTAACTTTATGAATGCGGAAGTGTATGGAAGAGAAGTAGCAATGAGCGATTGGAGTTTCTTGCCTACTTGGATTTTAAAACAACAAGCTACTATGGCAAAAGAACCAGGAAATATTGTTATTCCATTATTCTTGATTGAAGGAATAATAAACATTGCAGCTTATTTCTTAATTGTTTATGGCGTTGGTAAAGGACTTAAAAAGTATATTGTTCCAGGCGATATCGGTGGACTTTACTTCGTAGCATATGGAATTATTCGTTTCTTCTTAGAACCATTAAGAAATGAAGCATTTATTATGGGAGGACATGAACAAGAAGTGTTTACTTCTCAAGCAATGTCCGCAGGATTCCTTATCTTTGGTGTTTTAGCAATCGTAGTATTACATGTATTAGATTATAAAAATAAAAAGAAAGCAAAAGAAGTAGTTGAAGTAGCAAGTGAAAATAATGAAACAAAATAATAAAATTTACGATTCAATTATTATTGGTGCTGGTCCAGCAGGACTTAGCGCTGCTATATACTTAAAAAGAGCAAATATTGATGTTTTAGTTATCGAAAAAGGCGCTTATGGTGGCAAGGTTAACTATACCGCAGTTATTGATAATTATTTAGGTGCAGAAAAAGCTTTTGGACCAGATTTGGCATTTAAATTTTATAATCACGCAATAGAAAATGATGTTGAGATTGTTAGTGATGATATCATTAATGTTACGAAAAAAGATCAATTATTTGTTATTCAATCCGATGATGAAGAGTACTTGGCTAAAACTATTATTGTCGCAAGCGGAACAACAGATAAAAAATTAGATTTAGTTAACGCTAATAAATTTGAACATCATGGAATTTCTTATTGTGCAGTTTGTGATGGACCGCTTTATAAAAATAAAGATGTTGCTGTTCTTGGTGGTGGAAATTCTGCTTTAGAAGAAGCATTATATTTAACAAATATTACTTCGAAAGTATATTTAATTCATCGTCGCAATGAATTTAGAGGCGATAAAAAGGTGATTGAACAAATTGAAAATAATCGTAAGATTATCTTGAAATTATCTCTTACTATTGAAGAATTAATTGGTGATAAATCATTAGAGCAAATAAAACTAAATAATGGTGAAGTAATTAATGTTTCAGCATTATTTCCATATATTGGACAAATACCGAATACGCAGTTTTTAAGTTTTAAAAATTTATGTAATGAAAATGGCTATATTATCGTAAATAATAACATGGATACAAATGTTCCAGGCTTATTCGCGGCAGGCGATGTAACAAATCAAAAATTAAAACAAGTTGTTACTGCCACTAGTGATGGGGCAATTGCGGCGACAAGTGTTATAGAATATTTACGAGGTTAATAAATGATATTTGATACTCATACTGATGTTTTATTTGATATTATAAATAACAATCATTCTTTTTCTTATCACTTACATGAAATGAGTGGTTATTATGGTGCAGTTTTGAATTATTATTTTAAAGGGGATGAATCTTATGACTCATTCCTTTTTGTATTAGGTGAAATTAAGAAATTTTGTAATTCTAATTTAAAAATTATTAAAAAACATAATTTTGTTTTAGGTATAGAAGGATTAGGGCCATTACGCTCATTAAGTGATATTAAATTATTAAAAGATGCTGGCATTAAAATTGTTACTTTAACATGGAATGACACTAATAAAATTGCCACAGGCACTTATCAAAATAAAAAACGAGGCTTAACACCTTTTGGTAAGCTTCTATTAAACGAGTTAAAAAAAGAAAATATTACTCTTGATTTATCACATTTAAATGTTAAATCATTTTATGATGTTATGAAAATTTATGATGGTAAAATGATTGTAAGCCATTCTAATGTACGAAAACTTAAAAATAATGAACGCAATTTAACCGATAATCAATTACGTATTTTAAAAGATAAAAATATTTTAGTTGGTGTTAATACTTATCATAAATTTGTTGGTAAAGATATTAATGATTATATAAAAATTATAAATTATTTAAAAAGTATGATTGGTTTAGATAAAATATGTTTAGGACTAGATTTTGATTATTATTTAAGTAATGTTAGTAGTAGTGGATCTATAAAAGGACTTCAAAAACCAGGCGATCTTAACAATTTATATAATAGTTTAATAAAAGAAAAATATTCTCGTGAAGAAATAGAAAATATTTTTTATAAAAATGCCATAAATTTCTTTAAAAGTACACTCATTATGTGATAATATATAAAAACATTGCGAGGTGAAGTATATGGATAACGAAATATCTTTTACATTTTTGGTTAAACAAGAAATAGCCTCACAAGAATTTGAAGAAAATAAAATTAGAGCAATATTATCTGCTTTTAGTAAAATTAATGGACGCCTAAGTATTCAAAATAATAGCGACAAAATCATTTTGCAGACTGAAAATGCTAAAGTGGCTAAATTTATTTTTAAATGCTTACAAGTAAGATATAAAATTTCTCCACGTTTTGCTTACTTAAAAAGTATGCATTTTAAAAAAAGCATTGTTTATCATGTAATAATTGAACAAAAAGTAGATGAAATATTAAAAGATTTAGAAATGTTATCTTTTGAAGGTAATACTAAATCGTTTGTTCGTAGTGGAGAAAGTCTTGAGGGCTTTTTAATTGGTGCTTTTTTAGCTTCTGGCTCTGTTAATAGTCCATATAGTTCAAATTATCATTTAGAGATTTCTACAATTGATGAAGAATTATCTAGATATATTGCTAATGTAATAACTAGAATTAAATATATCGAGTTTACACCAAGAATTATTAAGCGCCGCAATCACTATGTTGTATATTTGAAAAAGAGTGATCAGATTGCAGATTTTTTAAAACTACTTGGTGCATCTGATTGCTGTTTAGAATATGAAGATGTAAGAATTAATCGTGATTATAACAATAATGATAATCGTTTACAAATTTGTACAGATGCCAATATGTTTCGTACTGTTCAATCGGCCCAAAAACAAATAGAAGATATTAAACTAATTGATCAAATGGTTGGGCTAAAAAATATTGGTAATGATAAACTTAAATTATTAGCGGAATTACGTCTAGAACATGAAGGTGCTTCTATGGTTGAATTAGCGGAACTTTTAAGCGCTAAATTAGAAAAAACTATTTCTAAATCAAGTGTCAATCATATGTTTAGAGCAATAAAAGAAAAAGCAAATGCATATAGAAAAGGAGAAACACCAAATGATTAATAGTATTAATACTAATGCTCAACTTGGTAAAAGAATTGAGTACTTGCGTAAACTAAAAGGTTGGTCACAAGAGGACTTATCTTTAGAAAGTAATGTAAATAAAAATTATATTTGCGATTTAGAAAATGGTAGAAGAAATCCTAGCCTTATGATTTTAGTTAGAATTTCTCGTGCTTTAAAAATAAATCTTCAAACTTTATTTCAAGGTATTGAGTGATATCACATCATCAATAAGACCATATTCTTTTGCTTCCAAGCTTGACATAAAATAGTCGCGATCGGTATCTTTCGCGATTTTTTTAATATCTTGTCCAGTATGTGCGGCAAGCATTTGATTTAATTTGTTTTTTAAGTACAAATATCTTTTGGTCATTATTTCAATGTCGCTTACTTGACCTTGTGAGCCCCCTAATGGTTGATGAATCATAATTTCTGTATTTTCTAAAGCAAATCTTTTGCCTTTATCTCCGCTAGAAAGTAAAAAAGCGCCCATTGATGCACATAAACCAATTCCGATTGTGGATATTGGACACTCGACTTTTTTCATAATATCGTAAATTGCTAATCCAGCATATATTGATCCGCCAGGTGAATTTATGTATATAGTTATAGGTTCCGTTTGATCTTTAGCATTTAAAAAAAGTATTTCAGCGACAATAAGTGCTGCGAGTTGATCAGTGATTTCATCATTAATCATAATTATTCTTTGTTCAAGAAGTAAAGAAAAAATATCTTTGCTTTCTTTTCCATCATAGTTGTTAGTAATAATAGTTGGAATTATTGGCATATTATCTCCCCTTTATTTAAATGATAGACAAAATAATTTTATTTATTCATAAATAATGTTTGAAAATTGAAAATAAATGAAAGATTTATGCAATTTGTTTCATTTTTATCTAAGTTGTATTATAATAACTATCGGTTAGTACTAATTTCATTAGTACGAAGAAGGAGAGTTTTTATGAAAACAGTAAAAGATTTAAATGTCGCTGGTAAACGTGTATTAGTACGTTGTGACTTCAATGTCCCTTTAAAAGATGGACAAATTAGAGATGACAACCGTATTGTTCAAGCTTTACCTACAATCAAAGAACTTATTTCTAAAGGGGCAAAAGTTATTTTAATGAGCCATTTAGGAAAAATCGATCACAAAGATCCAGTTAAGTTAGCAGAAGGAAAAGCAAAAAATACTTTAGCTCCAGTTGCAGTTCGCTTAGGTGAATTATTAGGAAAAGAAGTTGCTTTCTGCCCTGAGACACGTGGCGAAACATTAAAGGCTGCAGTTGATGCTTTAAAAGATGGAGATGTCTTACTTGTTCAAAATACTCGTTTTGAAAAAGGTGAAACGAAGAATGATCCAGAATTATCTAAAGAATGGGCTAGTTTAGCAGATGCATTCGTTATGGATGCTTTCGGTTCTGCTCACCGCGCTCACGCATCTACATATGGTGTTCCTGAAATTTTAAAAGCAGAAGGAAAAGAAGTTGCTATTGGTTTCTTAGTTGAAAAAGAAGTAGTTAATCTTTCAAAAGTAGTTGAATGCGAAGAAAGACCATATTTAGCTATTTTAGGTGGTTTTAAAGTTTCTGATAAAATTAAAGTTATCAACTCTTTATTAAAGAAATGCGATAAGATTATTATTGGTGGCGCTATGGCATACACATTTGTTAAGGCACTTGGCGGAAAAGTTGGTGTTTCTCCAGTTGAAGAAGATCAATTAGACTATGCTAGAGAAATGTATGCATCTGGTAAAATTTTATTACCAGTTGATAGCGTTTGCGCAAATGATTTTGATAATCCAACTGAAATTAAAACAGTTCCAACAAATGATATTCCTGATGGATTTGAAGGATTAGATATAGGACCAAAAACTCGTGAAATCTATACTAAAGAAATTGAAAAAGCTAAAACAATTTTCTGGAATGGACCAATGGGTGTATTTGAAAAAGAAGCTTACCAAGCAGGTACAATTGCTGTTTGTAAAGCTTGCGCTGAATTAAAAGGCAAAGCATTTACAGTTATCGGTGGCGGAGACTCTGCTGCTGCATGTAAACAATTTGGCTATAACAATGAATTCTCACACGTTTCAACTGGCGGCGGTGCTTCACTTGAAATGATTGAAAATGATGGCCATTTACCTGGTATTGATGTAATAGGTGACTAATTATGAAATCAAATAGAACAAAATTATTACTTGGCAACTGGAAAATGAACAAAACTATCAAAGAAGCAAAGGCTTTTGCTAAAGATAGTATTGAAATTTATCAATTAGCCAAAGAAAAAGGTATTGAAATTGGCGTTGCTCCTACATTTTTATGCTTAGAAGCAGTTAAAAAAATTAATCCAGATATGATTGTTGCTGCTCAAAACCTTCATTATGAAGATCACGGCGCTTATACTGGTGAAATTTCTATTCCAATGTTAAAAGAAATTGGCATTAATTGGTCAATTATTGGACACTCAGAACGTCGTCAATACAATGGCGAATCTTCTTTATCTTGTAATCGTAAAGTTTTAGCAATGATTGCTAATGATATGGTTCCTGTATATTGCTGTGGTGAAACGCTTGAAGAATTTGAAAGTGGTATTACTAAAGCTATTGTTCGTGATCAAATTAGAATTGGTCTTGCTGGTGTTGATAAAGAAAAAGCTAAAAACATTGTTGTTGCTTATGAACCAATTTGGTCAATCGGCACAGGTGTTAATGCTTCAAAAGAAATAGCAGAAGAAGTTTGTGCTTTCATCCGTGAAGTATTAACAGAAATGTTTGGAAGTGTTGCTAATGAAATTAGAATACTTTATGGCGGTTCTGTAAAACCTGAAAATGTTAAAGACTATTTAAGTATGAAAGATATCGATGGTGCTTTAGTAGGCGGCGCATCATTAAAAGTAGATTCTTTCAAAGCTTTATTAGAAAACATTATTGATTAGTGGTTATCCACTAATCTTTTTTTTGCTAATTTGTTTTAAAAATGGCAAAACTAATATATAATAGTTTTATATAAAAGTAAGGAGGATTTTTTATGGAATATGATTCAACTATTTCTCAAACTAATGAGTTCTCGCTAGCAAAAGTATTCGGATGGCTATTTATGGCTTTGGGAGTAACTGCTTTATCTGCATATGGATTTGCTGCATTATTATCATCAGGATTTGTAACTCCAGAAGCATATTTAGGTGTAATGATAGGCTCAATTGTTCTTATGGTTGTTGAGACTTTTATTATTCAATATCGTGTTTTGAAAAATAATAAACCATTAACAATTCCATTTGTAATTTATGCTATTACGATGGGACTCATGATGTCATCAATAGTGCTTGTTATTGATAGCAAATTGTTGATTGTATCTTTTGGAATATCGGCTGCTTTATTTGGTGTAATGGCTTTATATGGATATTTAACGAAAAGATCGTTAAATAGAATGGCAAGCATGTGTGTTGTATTGCTTTTAGGAGCATTAATTATTAGTTTAATTAATATTTTCTTAGGAAGTTCTACAATAGACTGGATTGTATCATTTGTAACATTCGGAGTAATTATGCTATTTATTAGCATAGATATGTGGAGAATTAAAACAATAATTGATTCTGGAATTAATTCTAGAAATTTATGCCAATATTGTGCTTTTGAATTATACGTTGATTTTATGTATATATTCTTACGAGTTTTACAATATGTAGCAGTATTCTCTTCTAACAGAAGATAATAATTATTTAAAATTAATTGAGATTTAGCTCATAGCAATATGGGCTTTTCTTTTCCTATATATATAGTGATAATTGATATTAAAGGCGCTTTAATTAGTGGCTGTTAACAACTTTTAAAAAAA
>CALBGF010000069.1 GCA_937893635.1 uncultured Mollicutes bacterium
TTTTTGTAACAAAGCATTTGATGGATTTAGCAAATGGTTTCGAAAATATTTATTATTAATTGTTTTTATTGTTCTAACTATTTTAGCACTTATTGCTCGCACTTCTTTCATAAATTATGTAAGTGGCGATATGTATTGTCCTTTAATTCCTTGGTTTAACTACTTTAGAGAATTTGGATTTAAAGCATTAGGCACTTATCCTAATTGGAATATTGTCTTAGAAAATGGCACAAAAGTTCCTTGTGATTATCCAGTTAGTTATATGAATATCCTAGCATTTTTAAGTTTATTTTCTAATAACGCTATTGCGACTATTAAATGGTCATGTTTTATTGCTGATATCGCTTTAGCAATTGGCGTTGGTTTAGTCACTTATCATTTTAGTAAGAATAAATATACAAGTTTAATTGCTTATGTTATTGCATTATTTGCTCCAAGTGTATTTGCAAATTCCGCTATTTGGGGACAATGCGATCAATTATATGTAGCTATAATTGTATTTGCCTTCTTATTGATACTTAAAAAACACAATTGTTGGGCATCATTTTTAATTGGAATTGCGATATCTTTAAAACTTCAAAGTGTATTCTTCTTACCTTTTATCGTATATTTATGGCTTAATAAAAAATACCGTTTATGGAATATATTTATTATATTTGCTGGCATTTTCATTACATTTATTCCTTCTTATATCGCTGGCGCTCCATTTATGATGCCTTTAGAAGCTTACGCCAATCAAATGGGACTATATATGAACGCTAATTATGGTTCTGGATCAATGTATGCTTTCTTAGAAATGGCAGGATTAAAAGATGGTTTCAATAATGGATTTAATATCATATTTGCTTTTTCCGCAATTGCCTTTACTCTCTTCATTCTTTACTATAATAAAGTCGAATGCAATGAAAAAAATATGACTTATATTGCCACATTATTTGCTATTGTTTGTCCTTTTGTATTGCCACATATGCATGAAAGATATTTCTTTATGGCCGATATATTCGTATTAATTTATGTTCTAGTTTTCAAAAGAAAATACCATTTAGCGGCTCTAATGATTTTCTCTTCATTTAATAATTACACACACTTCTTAACTGGCGAATATATCTTTAAATTTTTAGGTCAAGACTGTGTGCGTTTATCAGCATTAATTAATTTATTTATTATCATCAGTTTAATAAAAGATTTTAAAATTATTAAACAAAATCGTGATGAAAATACTTTAATCGAACAAGTCGGTTGATAAATATCTTGAACCATTATCTGGTAAAATAACCACAATATTTTTATTTTTATTTTTAGGATTTTTAGCTAATTCAACTGCTGCAAATAAATTTGCACCAGAAGAATATCCCACTAGTAAACCTTCTAATTTTGCTAGCATTTTTGCATATTTTTTTGCATTTTCATCACTAGCATCAATGATTTTATCTATCACATCTAAATTAAGTGTTTCGGGTATAAAATTTGCTCCTATTCCTTGAATTTTATGACTTCCAGCATACCCCTTAGTAAGTAATGGTGAACTAAGTGGTTCAACGCCATAAACTAAAATATTTTTATTTTGCTCTTTTAAGTATTTAGAAACTCCGCTAATGGTACCACCGGTTCCAATACCTGCGACAAAATAATCAATTTTTCCGTCAAGTTGCGAATAAATTTCTAGTCCTGTTATTTGATAATGTGTTAATGGATTATATTTGTTTTCAAATTGATTTAAAATTATTGAATTTTTTATCGATTTATTTAGTTCTATAGCCTTATTTTTAGCGCCTTGCATACCTAATTCTTTTGATGTTAAAACTAATCTTGCTCCATACGCTAGCATTAGTTTTTGTCGTTCTTTGGACATATTTTCTGGCATTACAATTATTGCTTTAAATTGTTTTATGGCCGCGATAGCGCTTAATGCAATACCAGTATTTCCAGAGGTTGCTTCAATAATTACAAAATTGTTATCTATCTTATAATTCTTTTCTAGTTCATTTACAATATTTAAAACAATTCGATCTTTAATTGATCCAGTAAGATTAAGTGATTCTACTTTTGCGTAAATATTTGCAAATAATCCTAACTCTTTTTTTAATCTTTTTAACTCGACTAATGGTGTATTATGAATTAACTCTAATGCTGAAGAAAACGTTTTCATTTTATCACTTCCAATAAATTATATGAAAAAGGTTTTTATTAATTGTATTAATAATTGCAAGTCACGTAAACTTTTAGTTGATACAAATAACTTTTTAAATATTCCATTTCATAAGATTAAAGTGTAAAACGATTATGTAGATAAAAAGTGCTTGTTTCAACTAGTGATGTTAATTACATAAATTATTACTAGCAATCAATTTACAAATTTTACTAATTACTTGTAATTATTATTACAATGTGCTAAACTCGTATCAATCTTTTTATCAAAAAATATTAACTATAAG
>CALBGF010000070.1 GCA_937893635.1 uncultured Mollicutes bacterium
TTATTCGGGAAGTAAAGATTTTTTAATTTCAGTTTAGACCATTTTATGCAATGAACTTGGCTTAAAAAAATTAAAAATTTATTAGGGAACAGCATATTTTCTTACTTGGACAAGTAAAGAAGATAGAGAAAAACTTTTTAATTTTTTATATAAAGATAATTTAAATATGACTTACTATTATGAAAGAAAATACAATCGTTTATATAATTCTTTATATGCTAATACCGAGGTAACTTCTTAGATTACGCAAGGCTAAGAAGCACCGTAGAGCGTAGATAGTGAATAAATATAATCTATCCAAGAGTGTCCGACATCTTAATCTTATAAAGAAAGATGAAAATGTACGCCGAACTTATAAGAAATTATAAGAATTATTGGATAAAAAGCCAATAAGATAACATATTGAAAAAAAACCCCAAAGGTTTCCTTGAATTACAAAAAGAATTTTTTAAAAACGCAAAAGAAAAACATTTAAGTGAACATTTTTGTAATTATGTATGGAATGTGCTTGTATCAACAAGTAAAGGCTATGGATTTAATGCTTCACATACATTAGCCTATTCTCTCGTTGGACTTCAAGAAATGAATCTTGGCTTTAAGTATCCTATTATCTTTTGGAATACTGCGTGTCTTATTACTGATAGTGGTGGAGCAGATGAAGATATTGGAGATAAAAATAATAACTATGATAAAATTGCTACAGCAATTGGTAAAATGCAACAAGCAGGAGTAAGTATAGCTCTTCCTAATATTAATAAATCTGAATATACATTTACCCCAAAAGTAAATGAAAATCAAATTTATTTTGGCCTACGAGGTATGCTTAATATTGGTGATGAACTAATCCAAACTATTATTGCTAATCGTCCTTATGAGTCTCCTAAAGACTTTGTAAATAGAGTGTCGCCCAAAAAACAATCTATGATTTCTCTCATTAAAGGTGGCGCTTTCGATGAAATGGCTGACCGCAAATTTGTTATGGCTTGGTATTTATGGTCTGTTTGTGATAAAAAAACTCGTTTGACTCTCCAAAATATGCCAGGATTAATTAAATATAATCTCTTACCTCTTGAAATCCCTGAGCAAAAAATGGCAAAAAGAGTTTATGAATTTAATCGTTATCTTAAAGCTATTAACAAAGGTAATAAATCTGATTATTTTGAATTAGACAATAGAGCTATTAATTTCTTAATTGAAATTGGAGCAGAAAATTTAATTCATCAAAATACTTTATTAAATCAAAAGATTTGGGATAAACAAATTTATCAGAAATATATGGACATTTTTCGTTCTTGGATTAATGAACATAAAGATGAAATTCTTCAAAAAATGAATGATTTAATCTTTATGGAAGAGTGGAATAAATATGCGGGTAATGGCAATATCTCAGCTTGGGAAATGGAAGTTCTTTGTTTTTATTATCATAACCATGAATTAAAAGATGCCAATAAGACTAAATATGGCTTTACTAATTTCTTTAATTTACCTGAAAATCCAATAGTAGAAAAAAGTTGGAAAAAAGGCGATAAAGAAATTAAAATCTTTAAACTTTCAAGGCTCTGTGGTACTTGTATTGCGAAAAATAAAACTAAAGGTATTGTTACAATTCTTACTACTGATGGAGTTGTAAATGTTAAATTCCGAAAAGAAGTATTTGCTCTTTTTGATAAACAAATATCTCAAAAGAATACAGATGGAACAAAAAAGATTATTGAAAAGTCTTGGTTTAATCGTGGAAATATGATTGCAGTTACTGGTATACGATCAGGTGATAATTTTATTATGAAAAAATATGCAGCGACTCCTGGGGCGTCTCTCTATAAGATTAAAGAAGTTTGCCCAAATGGAGAACTTATTTTAACAGATCAGCGCGCGCAGGGAGAACTTGAAGAGGAGGAAGAGGGAACTATTTAAGTCCTTAAAGCAATGAAAAAAAAGAAAATTATTAATGCTTTTTTATATAAAAATAAATGTGAGACTTGCGGAGAGACTCTCCCAAATTACGGCTATATTTTTGAACATTCTGTGAAATGTCCGAATTGTAATTTTCCTAATTGGGTACTAAAAGATATTAAGTATGTTTTTGAAGATAATGGAACTCCAAAAGCATACTATCCAAAATATAATATTATTGCTTTAACTGGCAAGAGTGGTAGCGGAAAAGACACTATTTTAAAAGAATTTAAGAAAAATCATTTTCCTGGGATTCTTCCTGTTGTACAAGCAACAACTCGTCCTAGACGCTCTCCCTCTGAGCCAGGGTATCTTTTTTATGATGATGAAGAATGGGCTGCTCTTGAAGAACAAGAAGCTTTTCTTGAATCAACAGTTTTTAATAATTGGCATTATGGAACATTAACTTCTTCGTTAACTTCTAATCCTGACTCTTGGAACATTGGTATCTTTTCTCCTGCGGCAATTGAGCAACTGCGCACTAACCCAAAAGTAGGCAAGTTAAAAGTTTTTGAAGTTTGTTGTGGCGATAAAACTCGCATAGAAAGAAGTCTCGCCAGAGAAAAGACTCCAAATATTATGGAAATTTGTCGTAGAATGTTAGCTGATGAAGAAGATTTTAAAACGCTATCTCCCCTTCTGGATATTAGACTTTTAGGAAATGATTGCCCAGATGATATTGATACATGCGTAAATACTATATTAAAATATACCACAGGTCAAGAAAGAGAATAACTATTATGTAAAATCCCATATTAATTATGGGATTTTATTCCCTACTCAAAATTAATTTATATATATGAGGAGGACTTTAACTTTGGTTAATGTTAAAATTTAGAAACGAGATGGACGAATAGTTCCATTTGATGAAAATAAAATAGTTGATGCAGTATTGGCAGCTTTTAAAGAAGTAGATGGAGAAATTACTGAATATGCTGAAATTAAAGCTGGAAATATTGCCGATTATGTTTATGACTATTGTGAAAATCTTC
>CALBGF010000071.1 GCA_937893635.1 uncultured Mollicutes bacterium
ACATTAACTTTTGGTTTAAAATAATGTAGGTGATTTTATGGAACAAGTTTCAAAAACAGGATGGATTGAAGTAATATGCGGACCAATGTTTGCGGGTAAATCCGAAGAATTAATTCGTCGTATTAAAAGATTAGAATACGCAAAAAAAGACACACTAGTCTTTAAACCGAAAATTGATAATCGCTATTCGGAAGATGAAATAGTATCACACTCTAAGCATCATACTAAATCAATTAATATTGAACACTCTAGTGATGTATATAAACATTTAGCAAAAGCTAAACACGTAGACGCTATTGTGATTGATGAAGTGCAATTCCTTGATGATGGTATCGTTGACGTATGTGATGATTTAGCTAATAAAGGGATCCGTGTTATTGTGGGCGGATTAGATACTGACTTTAAAGGTGATCCTTTTAAAAATGTTGCTAATTTACTTGCAAAAGCTGAATATATTACTAAATTAACCGCAATTTGTGTTAAGTGTGGCGCTCCTGCGACAAAAACACAAAGAATTGTTAATGGTGAACCAGCAAAAAAAGATGATCCAATCATTATCGTTGGCGCTAGCGAATGCTATGAGCCTAGATGTAGACACTGTCATGAACTAAAAAAATAGTTGAGTCCAAAAAAGGATTCAACTATTTCTTTTTAACTATATAAAGGTTTGTAATAATCTCAAATATTGGGGCGTAATACTTATTTAAACTCCAAACACTTATACCACCTAAATCATATTGCTCAACAAGTTTTGCTTCTGCTAGAATACTTCTTGCATCAGTAAAATAGACAATATGTTTTACGCCTTCATTTGTATAAGTAAAGTATGGACTTTGCTGATATTCATCATATTGAATTATCGCATGATATTTTTTAGCAAGTTCTGGCATTGAACGATTATCAACAGATTGTGCTTTTGATTTTCCTTTTTCATATGGAAGCGTAAAATCATAGCCATAGTTTGGATAACCTAATAAAATCTTACTTTTATCAATTACACGCGTTGCATATTCCACAACTTTTTTTACTTCTGGAAGTGGTGCAACCGCCATTGGTGGCCCATAGGTATATCCCCATTCATAAGCCATTAAAATTACATAATCAGCAAGTTTACCAATTCTTTCATAATCATGTGCTTCATATAAAATGCCTTTTTGATTTGAAGAATATTTAGGCGCTAAAGCAACAAGAAGTGAAAAGTCTCCTGCTTGTTTTATCGATTCACGTAATTTCGAAATAAAATCAATAAAACTTGCCACATTTCTAGGATAAATATATTCAAAATCAACAATAACCCCTGAATATCTCGTATCACGGACTTTAACTGTTAAATCTTCAATAAGATTTTTTTGCATATCTTCATCTTTGAAAAGTTTATCTGCATAATCCGAAGAAAATGAACCCTTTTCATTTTGATTAGTAATAGTTAAAAGTGGCATTGTTTCATAGTCTTTTGATAATTCCACTAAACGTTTATCATTCAAATCAATCAAATGACCATTTTCATCATAGCGATAAGCAAATATTGATAAATATGTTAAATCCGTTAATGCATTAGCGACTTCTTCGCTGCTACTAGTAGAATAAGCAAAACCATTCAAAGTTATATTTTTACGATTTTCTTCGTTAGGTTCAACATTTATCTTTTGACCAACATAAAGACGATAAGGCGGTTTTAATGTCGGATTAAGATCTAATATCTCTAATAAAGGCATATTATTATCTTTGGCAATTTTTGATAAAGTATCACCGGGTTTAACAATATAAACACTATTAAAATCAGTTTCAATAATTAGAGCTTGACCAACTACTAAAGTATTTATGTTTCTAATATCATTAATTTCAATTAACTCATCTAAGTCAACATTAAATTTTCTTGCAATACTTATAAGTGTATCACCTGGTTTTGCAACATAAATTTGCATAATTATCACCCATAACTAAACTATGCGTTTGCCTATTTTTTTGTGCATATAATATTTAATTTTCTTGCTTTTTATGATTATTATAAATAAAATTGTTATGTCATTGCATTTGACACCGACTATATGTCGAAGTGGGGACAATAATGTTGCCCACATTTTTTATATACTTGTCTAATTAAATTTGATACTTGGTCATAATATAATTTTGTTCATATTTATCTTTAATATGTCGCATTTTTATTACATTTTGTATCTCCTTGTTGATCAAATGTTGCTTTAAAATTTGCTTTATGCTAGAATTATTTCATTGTATAGGAGTTGATTTCCCATGGCTGATGGGCCTTCGTGTAGTATTAGTTTGAGTATGATAATGAGTGGACCTGTTCCATATATTATCATTATATTATTACTTATATTTGGTAGTTTCTTTGCCGCAACTGAAACAGCATTTTCTTCTTGTAATAGAATGCGTTTAAGAGTTATGGCGGATGATGGAAATAAAACAGCAAAACTTGCTGTTAAAATATCAGAAAGTTTTGATAAATATCTAGTAGCCATATTAATTGGCACTAATATCGTTAGCGTTCTAACATCAATGCTATCAACTTACATCTTTATGGAATTTATCGCTAATAGTGATACAGCTTCTCTTGTTGCTACTATTGTTACCACTATTATTGTATATATATTTGTTGAATCAATCCCAAAATGTATTGCACGTGCCAATTCAATAAAAATGGTGCTTCTTTCAACGCACATTTTGCGCTTCTTCTATTTTTTAACTTATCCAATTGGATTAATATTTATCGGACTAGGAAAATTATTTGATATCATTTTTAAAGTAAAAGATACTCCTGAAATTTCCGAAGATGATTTTACTAATATCATTGAAGATATTGAGGATAAAGGAATATTAGAGGAAGAAGAATCTGATATTATCCAATCCGCAATTGACTTTGGTGAAACAGAAGTTCGTGAAGTATTAACTCCAAAAGATAAGATTTTTGCTATTGATTTAGATGGTTTAACTCATGAAAAATTAAATAAAATTTTACTAGATACGCCTTATACACGTATTCCTGTTTATTATAAAAACATCAATAATATCATCGGTATATTACATGTTAAAAAGTACTTATCCAGTTATTTACAAAATAAAAAAGTTTCTATTCGTTCTACTTTATCTAAGCCATATATTGTTAGTAATCAGTTCACTATGGATGAACTATTTGAAGGGTTTAAAAAGCATAAAACCCATATTGCTATCGTTAAAGATAAGCAAAAAAACACTATTGGCATGGTAACGATGGAAGACCTTCTTGAAGAACTTGTTGGCGATATGGCCGAATTTAATGAGCAAGTTAAAAAAGGAGGTAAAAAATAATGATTGTATATTATATTTTACTTCTCGTTTTAATACTATTATCTGCTTTCTTTTCTATGGCCGAGATTGCTCTTAACTCTGTGAATGTTCTTAAACTTAAGAAAGCAAGTGAAAATGGCGATAAATCCGCTAAAAGAGTATTAAAGATTATCGATCATTTAAACGAAACCGTGTATTCCATTTTATTTGGTAATGACTTCGTAAATATTTTCTCTACTTCTCTTGCTACAATTGTCGGTAATGAAATATTTAAAGGCTTACTAGATGGTCCTAATAGTGGATATGTCCCTCTTCTTGTTTCTGTCACAATGTTTTTAATTATTCTTACATTTGGTGAAGTATTGCCTAAAACAATTGGTTTGAAGTTTAATTACCAAGTCGCACGTTTTTCTTCTGTTCCTTTAACTGTTCTTGTTATTATTTTAAAACCAATCATCTTTGTTATTAATTTATTTGTTAGTTTTGTTACAAAACCATTTACAAAGAAAAATAAAGATGAAGAAGTTATGACTGATGATGAATTAATCGAAATTGTGGAACAAATTGAAGAAGATGGTGTTATTAACGAAAAGCAAGGTGACTTATTAAAGTCTGCGATTGATTTCTGTGACACCACTGTTTATGAAATTATGACTCCACGTGTTGATGTATACGCTCTTGACATTAATGAAGATAATGATGATGTTTATGACAGCAAAGAATTTACAAGATATTCTCGTATTCCTGTTTATGATGAAACTATTGATAACATTATTGGTATTGTTAAAGTTAAAAAGATTTTAAAATTGAAACTTAAAGGCGAAAAAATCGATTTAAGGAAGCTAATTGATGAGCCAATATATGTTCCTAAATCCAAACAAATTTCATCGTTATTAAAAGAATTCAAAGATACTCATACACATATTGCCGTTATCATTGATGAATTTGGTGGTACAGAAGGTATTGTAACCATGGAAGATATCGTTGAGGAATTAGTGGGCGAAATATGGGATGAGACTGATGTCATTGAAGAAGATTATAAACAAAAGAGCCAAAATATTTATGAAGTTGATGGCTCAATGAATATTGATGACTTCTTTGATTTAGTTGGTATTGATAAAGATAAAGATGAAATCAATTCTGACTATACTACTGTAAGTGGATTCTGTATCGAAAATCTTGAACGATTTGCTAAAGTTGGAGATACTTTCGATTATGAAAATCTTACTATAGAAATCTTAAAAGTTGATGAATTTACAGTTGAAAAAGTTAAAGTTATCGTTAATAACGATGATGAAGATGAAGACGAAGAAGAATAAAATAACTTAAAGAGCAAAGGCATAAACGCTTTTGCTCTTTTTATCTAAATTGATATTAAAAATATTACCAAACTATTTTTATAACAAATTCTTTTGTTATAATTTTTATAAGGAGATTTAACATTATGAAATATCAAAAATATTTAGATTTTGTAAATAAACATAAACAAGAAATTTATGAGGCAGAAGATTTTATTTGGAAACATCCAGAAACTGGATATAACGAATGGGAAACTAGTCATTATTTAGAAAATGTATTTGAAAAGGCTGGCTATGTTTTAAATAAAGCAGGCAATATTCCTGGATTTTATACTGATATTGATACTGGTAAACCAGGTCCAAAAGTTATGATTTTAGCGGAACTTGATGCTCTAGCCGTTCCAAATCATTTTGCCGCTGTTAAAGGTAATGCTCATGCATGTGGTCACTGTGCTCAATGTGCCGCAATGGTAGGAATTGCTCTTGCTTTAAAAGAACCTGGTGCCTTAGATGGTTTAAGTGGTTCAATTCGTTTAGTTTTAGTTCCTGCTGAAGAAGGTATTCAACTTGAAGAACGTAATAAATTAAGAAAAAAAGGCATTATTCATTTTTTAGGTGGTAAAGATGAATTCTTATATCGTGGATATTTTGATGGTGTAGATATGGCTTATATGTTTCATACTGGCACTAATACCGCAACATTACTAGATTTACATGCTGGTTGTAATGGTTGTCTAATGAAAGATGTCACATATTACGGCGTTGGCGCTCATGCTGGCAGCTGTCCTGATCAAGGTGTTAATGCTTTATATGCCGCAACATTAGGATTAAACGCTATTAATGCTTTACGTGAGACATTTAAAGAAGAAAATCATATTCGTGTTCATCCTATTATCACTAATGGTGGAGAAGCTGTTAGTATCATTCCTAGCGTTGCAAAGATTTCTACTTTTATTCGTGGTAGATCATTAAAAACCATTCAACTTACCAACAAAAAAGTAAATCGTGCTTTAGCTTCTGGTGCTTTAGCAATGGGCGCTACTATGATGGTTAATGATTATCCTGGATTTGCTCCTTTAAATAATTCCGAGAAATTAAGAGAAGTTACTGTTGATGTTATGTCCGAGCTTGTTGGAAGAGAAAAAATTAGACTTACTAATAACTGGGGTAATGGCTCTACTGATATGGGCAATCTAAGTTGTATTATGCCAGTTGTTCATCCTTATATTGCTGGTGCAAAAGGAACAAGTCATGGTGTTGATTTCCATATTGCTGATGTTGATAAAGCTTGTGTATTATCAGCGCAAGGTCAATTATCTATCTTAAGTGCCTTATTAAGTGATAATGCTAAACTTGCTAAAGAAGTTGTTAGTTCTTATACTCCACTTTATGCTTCTAAAGAAGAATACTTTAAAGATTGGAGTAGCTATATAAAAGAAGAACAATTATTAGAATACGATGATAATATTGTAAAAGTTAAATTAGATTAAGGAAAAAACACTTAACTGCGTCAATTAGTAGTTAAGTGTTTTTAATATCTTAAAGTTCCACAGGTGGGTAATTCAAATAAACAATATTACATTATTTTTTAGATTTGAAAATACTCTTTTTATTCTACTAAACTGCCTACAAGCTTATATTATTATATGGTAGTTTACTATAAATATTGTCAAATTCATCTAAGATAAATTAATCTATATATAAAGCAACAAAAAAAGCAAGTGCCTCTCCTTGCGGATTCATGAGGGCTACGAGGGCTTTTACACCCGAGCAGCACTTGCTTGTTATTAGTCTATTATTTAATACTAAAATAGTCAATAGCTATTTTATTAAGTTGCTTTGCAATCAAATCAAACTCTAAATTTAAATCTAATGTTCTTACCATAATCAAGTTACCATCCATTAAATAATTATTATTTGGTAACACTTCTTCATCTGTTTTTGCATATAATAACATTCCAGAAACATGATGCGGAACATTCTTTAATGAACTTTCTTTATTTTTAACATATGTATATATTTGATAAATATTTGGTGAATGTATAGTATGCTTATCAAATTGTACTTGTGTGGCATGAGAATAGTATTTAGCATCTATTATTAAAATATCATTTCCACGAGAAAGCATAATATCACTTTGCATAATTGGTAGCATCGTATCATTACCATCATCCAAAATCCAATCAATTTGTGAAGCATTAGATTTAATGCCATATTTTTTTAATTCTTTGGCATAATATTCTAAAATGAATTTTTCATACAAGCGGCACATGTTTTGTTCATCAATAAATGTTGCAAGTTTATAATCACCTTCATCAGTAGTTATAATCATTTTATCGCAAATTAATTGACAAATACCTAATAATAATTTGTAATTTTGGTTATTGCGATGTATACGAATTTGTGACCATCTAACACTTTTTAAATCAACTAAATCTATATCATTAAAATATAGTAAAACCCGCTTTAATTCATTTTTATAGTTGTTTTGAACACTACTATTTTTTATTAATAATAGTGATGTACTTTTTAATATTTGATTAAACAGATTATTTTCTGATAATTCATCGTATTCACAGGTTAATAATTGCTTGCAATTAATTTTATTTTTAATCGTACCATTAATTTCTAATTTTCCGCGCATAACCGATAAATTTTCCATTTTTGATACATATTCTTTATACAAACCATGTTTTAATTGTAGGCCTATGCCTTTAGCTAAAATAGATGCAAATAAATTATGAATATTATCGAAACTTTCTTTATCAATATTTTTATATGCGTCTTGTTTTAGAGATATAAAAGCATAAGAAAGCATATAATAGATATTCTTGATAAATATTGATTTATCTTTAATCATTATTAACACCGACTAAATCATTTGAAAACAATGATTGTAATCTATTTCTCCATTTTTCATATATTCCTTCATCATCAAACCAATATTCTTCTAGTGTTTTCAATATATCGTAATTGACTATGTTTTGTAATAAATTTACATTTAAATCATCTGGACGAATATTAGCAAAATAACTATGTCCAATTAAAAAGCCTTTACCTAGTCCTAATGACTTATCATCTAATATTGCTTTATTCAAATTTTTTATTTCTTCAATTAGAGAATTAAACAATTCATTATTTAGTTCATTTTGATAATTTTTAAATCCAATAGAGTCAAATCCAGGCATCATATCATAGAAAGCAAATCTTCTTCTTAAAGCATAATCAATTAAAGCTAAGCTTCGATCAGCAGTATTCATCATACCAATAATATATAAGTTATCTGGCACAAAAAATGGTTCTTCATTATATGCTAAAGTTAGAGGTTTATTTCGATAATCTTTTTCAATAAGCATTAATAATTCACCAAAGATTTTACTCATATTTCCACGATTAATTTCATCAATAATAAAGAAAAATTCTTTATCTTTTTGTTCGCTTGCTTTTTTAGCAAAGCGATAAAATACACCTTCTTTTAATTCAAAGCCGTTATCAGATGGTTTATATCCCATAATAAAGTCTTCATAAGAATAGTTTTGATGAAATTGAATAAATTCTATACGGCTATCATCTTTTTCACCCATCATTGAATACGCTAGTCTTTTAGCAGTAAATGTTTTTCCAACTCCCGGAGCGCCTTGTAAGATAATATTTTTACGATATTTTAATAAATTAACTAATGTTTCATATTGTTCACTCGACATAAATACATCATTTAGGAAGTCATCTTTAGTATATTTAATATGATTAGTAATCATATTTAATTCCTCCAATGCTTCTTTTAATTCATCTCTTAATTTATACTGATATCCATTCTTATTATCTCTTTTTCCTATAAACATAATCGGCCAATACTTTGCATTTTCAATATTGCCAGCTGGATAATTACATCTTTGAACTGTAATTACTCTTTTTGCTAAATATGATATTTGCATATTATATTTGTTATATGATCCACCATATATCTCACTTAGTTTTTTGCAGCTGGTTACTCCACCTTGTTCCATAAATTGACGCATAATTTTAAGCGCATCTTCATTAAAAACATCAGGATTTTTTAATAGTTTTATCCAATCTTCTTTACTAATATTTGGATTAAAATCTGTTCCAAACCATCCATCTTTATCATATTGTTTTAATTTAGATATATAGTCATTAACAAAATAAATAAATGTTATAGTAAGCGCCTTTAATTTTGAATCAGCGTAACAACTATCATCTATTCTTTGCTTTACCATTTGTTTTAGTTCATCATCTTCATTTAAAGCATTACATATTTCATCGCAAAATTCCGTTAAATTAGCAACATTTTCTTTTGATTTGCCTTTTGTAAATGAATAATTCATTTCTAATTTAATAGATGCATTTCTGCTAGCTTCATATTTATAAATATAATACTTATCTGGATATTTTAGCCACATATAAACACTTATAGAATTATAGTTTTGATAATGATTATGCTCTTTATCACCATATCTATCCCAAATAATTGAAATATTATTTATAAATGTATCTATTCTAATAGCATAATCTTCTTTACTTTCATCATACAAATCTATAAAGCATTTTTTAACATCTTCCGGATAGTCTTTTGCCATCTTTATTAATGTAGCAAATGGATAACTGTTATGTGAGTCAAGAATGCTTCTTGCTTCTAATAATGCACTATATAACATTGAAGCAAAATCATCTGCATTAATGTCCCACTTATCTTGGAAATTTTTAACTGCTTGTAATTTTTCTTTATTCTTTTTCCAATTATCTTCAAAGTCTTTTTTAAAATAATCTAATGCCTCTTGAAATAATTCTTTATTAAACATATTTTTTTCTCCATATAATCTAAAAACATTCTACCCCCCCCCCCGTAGTATTTTGTCAAATGTAAAATTGCCCCTTATAATATTAACAAAAACTTGATAGAATATATAAAGGTGATGACAATGCTTCCTTATAAAGAAAACAAAAAATTAGTGGATCGTCCAGAAAATGATCCAAAAGTAAATCTACGTAGCCCAATTGACCGTAAAATCATTTTAACACTAGTGCTTGTCGCATTAGTGGTTTTAGCTATTGTCATTGTTTTAATATTTGTAATAGAGAAGAACTTTTAATTATGAAAAGAATCGATAAATATATAGAAAAAAATATTAAAGATGTTACTAATAAAAACATTGTAATTACTGGAGCAAATTCCGGAATTGGTTTTGAATCAATGAAGGTATTAGCTAAAAAATGCGCAAATGTGATAATGGCGTGTCGTAGTCTAAAAAGAGCGCAAAATGCTAAAGAAAAAGTTTTAAAAGATTGTCCAAATGCTTTAATTGATATTATTGAATATGACCAATCATCATTTGAATCAATTGATAATTTTATAAACAATTTATTTAAAAAATATAGCAAAATTGATGTGCTTGTTTGTAATGCAGGTATTTTTCATCCCGAAAAAAGATTAAAAACTAAAGATGGATATCCCCTTACAATTGGTACAAATTATATTGGCTTATTTTATTTGCTTGAAAGCATAAAGAATAGATTAACTAATACAAAAATTATTATTGTTTCTTCTATTGTCTATCGTTATACCAAATATAAAAATTATAAGTTTTTATTAGAAGAAAATACATCTACTTTTAATCAATATAAATTATCTAAAACCGCTGTTACAAATTATTTCTATTATTTAAGTCAAAATACAAATCTAAATATCTATATGATGCATCCTGGTGTTAGTTCAACAAATATATTTTCTAACCCTAATGTTTCATATTGGAAATGGTTTAAAAGTTTTGCTAAATGGGTAATGTCCTTTGTTGTTCATTCTCCTAAAAAAGCCGCTTTAGGTATTTCCTTACTTGCTAGTAATGATTATCCAAATCATACATTCTTAGGACCAAGAGGAATAGGACAAATATCCGGCTATCCAAAAGTTATTAAATTAAAAAATAGTGGAAAGAAATACGCTAATGAATTATATATAAATACTAAAAAAGCAATTGAAGGGGGAAATAAATATGTTAAGTGTGAGTAATGTATCATTACAATACGGCGGAAGAGTTTTATTTAAAGATGTCAATGTCAGTTTTCAACCGCAAAACTGTTATGGAATTATTGGCGCTAATGGAGCGGGCAAATCTACTTTCTTAAAAATTTTATCTGGAGAAATTGAACCAAATACTGGTGAAGTGACAATGTCTGATAAAGAAAGAATGTCCGTTTTGAAGCAAAATCAAAATGCTTATGATAATGAAACTGTTATTGATACGGTTTTATTAGGACATCCTCGCCTTATGGAAGTACAAAGAGAAAAAGATGCTTTATATGCTAAACCTGATTTTAGTGAAGAAGATGGCATCTTAGCAGGAGAGCTTGAACTAGAATATGCTGAACTTGATGGCTATGAAGCTGACGCTAATGCTAGACAACTATTAAATTCATTAGGAATTACTGGTGAATTACAAGATAAATATATGCATGAGCTTGACTCAAAACAAAAAGTTAAAGTCCTATTAGCGCAAGCATTATTTGGTAATCCAGATATTTTAATATTAGATGAACCTACCAATAACTTAGACGCAATTGCTACACGTTGGTTAGAAAATTTCTTATATAATTTTGAAAATACCGTTATTATTGTTTCTCATGACCGCCACTTTTTAAATAAAGTTTGCACAAGAATTCTTGATGTCGATTATGGAAAAATTCAAGTTTATATTGGTAATTATGACTTCTGGTATGAATCTTCGCAACTACTTTTAAAGCAAGCTAAAGATCAAAACCAAAAAGCCGAAGCACGTATCAAAGAATTACAAGATTTTATTGCTCGATTTGCGGCTAATGCATCTAAATCAAAACAAGCAACATCCAGGAAGAAAGAATTAGATAAAATTGAATTAACTGATTTAAAACCATCTAATAGAAGATATCCATTTATCGATTTCAAATTTGAAAAAGATTTAGGACAAGATATATTATTTGTCGAAAATCTTAGCAAAAAAGGATTATTTTCTAATATAAGTTTTACTCTTAAACGCGGTGATAAAGTAGCATTTCTTTCACCAAATAGTAATATATTAAATGCTTTATTTGCTATTTTAGCAGGAGAAGACGAAGATTATGAAGGTAAATTTAAATATGGTATTACTGTAACGCCTACTTATTTACCAACTGAAAACAGCAAATATTTTGAAGGACATACTGAGTCATTAGTGGATTGGCTTCGTCCTTATTCTAGTGATCAACACGAAAGTTATTTACGTGGCTGGCTAGGTAGAATGTTATTTTCTGGTGAAGAAGCACTTAAACCGGTTAATGTTCTTTCTGGTGGAGAAAAAGTTCGTTGTATGATGGCAAAAACTATGTTAACTGCCGGTAATTTATTAATTATGAACGAACCTACTAACCACTTAGATCTTGAAGCAATTACTGCTTTAAATAAAGGTATGATTAACTATAAAGGTGTTTTATTATTTACAACACACGACCACGAATTAATGCAAACAGTCGCTAATCGTATCATTTATATTGATGAAAATAGTTTTATTGATAA